>NZ_AP018686.1:600000-900000 GCF_002218045.2 Vibrio rumoiensis | reverse complement strand
GGCAAGTGCTGAGCTGCAAGAGTTGGCTGAGATCTTAAATGTGCCTGTCATTCCAACCTTAATGGGCTGGGGTAGTATCCCTGATAACCATGAACTCATGGCCGGTATGGTTGGGCTACAAACTTCACATCGTTACGGAAATGCCACCATGCTTGCGTCTGATTTTGTATTGGGCATTGGTAATCGCTGGGCAAACCGTCATACCGGTTCGGTGGATGTGTATACCCAGGGTCGTAAGTTTGTCCATGTGGATATCGAACCGACACAAATTGGTCGCGTGTTCTGCCCTGATCTTGGCATTGTGTCAGATGCGAAGTCGGCATTAACGCTGTTCTTAGACGTTGCGAAAGAAATGCAAGCAGCAGGCAAGTTAAAAGACCGTTCTAGCTGGGTTGGTGAGTGTATTGAACGCAAATCAAGCATGTTGCGTAAAACTCACTTTGAAGAAGTGCCGATGAAGCCGATGCGTGTTTATGAAGAAATGAACAAAGCATTTGGTGAGGACACTTGTTATGTCAGCACTATTGGTTTGTCGCAAATTGCTGCCGCACAGTTCCTACACGTGTATAAACCTCGTCATTGGATTAACTGTGGTCAAGCTGGCCCATTAGGTTGGACGATTCCGGCTGCATTAGGTGTTCGAGCGGCTGACCCTGACCGCCCAATTGTCGCGATTTCCGGCGATTACGACTTCCAGTTCATGATTGAAGAGTTAGCCGCTGGGGCGCAATTTAATCTGCCTTACATTCACGTGGTGGTGAACAATTCATACCTTGGTTTGATTCGCCAAGCGCAACGCCAGTTCGATATTGATTACTGTGTGCAGCTTGCTTTTGAAAACCAAAACGCACCAGAAATGGAAGGTTATGGGGTTGATCACGTCGCGGTTGTCGAAGGGTTAGGTTGTAAAGCGATTCGCGTTCGTAACCCTGAAGATGCGCCAGCCGCTTTTGAAGAAGCGAAGCAATTAATGGCCAAGCATCGCGTGCCAGTTGTGGTCGAATTCATTCTAGAACGCGTTACTAACATTGCAATGGGTGTTGAAATTGATGGCATCAATGAATTTGAAAGTTTAGCGGAAATGGAAGGCGACGCCCCAACCGCGATTACCTTTAACCAGTAATGACATCATTGAAGTTGCTGCCAATGTGATAGCAACTTCAATGGCTTTGTCTCTATTTTTAGTTGCAGAAAAAGGAGAAGGATATGCCTAAGTTTGCGGCAAATCTATCAATGCTATTTACCGAAGTGGATTTTTTACAACGCTTTGGACAAGCAGCGGAAGCTGGGTTTCAAGGTGTGGAATACTTATTCCCTTATGATTTTGAACCTAGCACCATTCAGCAAGTGCTTGAAGAAAATCAGTTACAACAAGTGTTGTTCAATTTACCTGCTGGTAACTGGTTAGACGGTGATCGTGGGATTGCGGTTGACCCTAAACGGGTGGATGAATTTCAGCAAGGCGTCGCGAAGGCAATTCAATATGCCAAAGCGCTTAATTGCAGCCAAGTCAATTGTTTAGCGGGAATTGTGCCGGATGGTGTCACGCAACAGCAAGCTGAAGATACCTTTGTGAGCAATCTGCGTTTTGCTGCTGGTGCGCTAAAAGAAAATGGCATTAGTTTGATCATTGAAGCGATTAACACTCGTGATATACCGGGCTTTTTCTTAACCAATACCAAGCAAGCGCTCGACATCATTGAGAAGGTAGGCAGTGATAACCTGAACTTCCAATACGACATCTACCACATGCAGATCATGGAAGGGGATTTAGCGCCAACGCTCAGCGAGCACCTTAGCCAAATTCAGCATGTTCAATTAGCGGATAATCCTGGTCGACACGAACCGGGTACAGGGGAGATTAACTACCCATTCTTGTTTAACCATTTAGATAGCATTGGTTACGACGGTTGGATTGGTTGTGAATATAAGCCGAAGACCACGACTCAAGAAGGTCTTGTTTGGCTAAAAGAAATGGCGTAATTCAATTTACTAAACAGATAAAAAAACAAATTTTAAGGATGAGATTATGACTACACCAACAATTGCATTTATCGGTACTGGCATTATGGGCAAACCGATGGCATTGAATTTACAAAAAGCGGGTTATCAATTGGTGGTATCTGATCACTTTATTGCGCCACCACAAGAGTTAGTCGATGGCGGAGCAACGGTGGTACATAGCGGTAAAGAAGCGGCAGAGCAAGCGGACATCATTATTACTATGGTACCGAATACGCCGGATGTTGCTGATGCGCTGTTTGGTGATAATGGTATCGCACAAGGTTTATCTGCTGGAAAGTTAGTGATCGACATGAGTTCGATTGCACCAATTGAAACGCAAGAGTTTGCGAAGCAAATTAAAGAGTGTGGCGCGGAGTATCTTGATGCTCCTGTTTCCGGCGGCGAAGTGGGTGCGATTAACGCCTCGCTAACAATTATGGTTGGGGGCAGTGAAGCGGCGTTTGAACGTGCTAAACCACTATTTGAAGTGATGGGACAAAACATCACGCTGGTGGGTGACAATGGCGCAGGACAAATTTGTAAAGTGGCCAACCAAATCATCGTGGCGCTTAATATCGAAGCGGTTTCAGAAGCCTTTGTCTTTGCTTCAAAAGCGGGTGCCGATCCTGCTCGTGTGCGTAATGCATTGATGGGTGGTTTTGCTAACTCGAAGATTTTGGAAGTCCATGGTGAGCGCATGGTGAAAGGCACGTTCGACCCTGGATTTAGAATCTCTTTGCATCAAAAAGATTTAAATCTAGCGTTAACAGGTGCGGAGCAACTGGGTCTTGATCTACCAAACACGGCTACGGCTCAACAATTATTTGGTGAGTGTGCCGCAATGGATGGCTCGAACTGGGACCACTCTGCATTGATTAAAGCCATTGAAGCGCGTGGTAAACATAATATCCGTGGTGAATAACGATACCTTTCGTACTTGAAGTTGCAGCTTTGTTGACGGCGTTCATTCGCCTCACTGCAACGCCAATGACTTTAGGTATATTAATCAATACTATTTTCGTTATAGCTGAGTCATTGCATTGGACTTGCTTTATATCGCCATATTTGGGAATGGTGGTATAAAGCCGCAAAGACTCAGTTTTTACCGCACTTTTTGTCTCCTTTAGTGCGCCCTGAGTAGCGTGTAAGTTAATCTTCGTTTTGTGTGCAACGAGTTAATGCAGTAATCACGTTACTCAGGATTTTTTAATCCTAATGAGATTTCCCATGATGTAATCATCAAAATATTGATAAAAAAGATGAATTTCTTGCTCGCTATGTTAAAACACTAATCACATCTTATTTTGGTAGAAATACAGGAGTGACGACGTGGCAAAAGTGAGAGAAAGAAATCAAAGTGTCATTATTGAGGCTGCGAGTCAGCACTTTGCTAAGTATGGTTACGCTGCAACCAAAGTGGCGGATATTGCTAAAGAAGCCAACATTCCTAAACCAAATATCTATTACTACTACAATTCCAAAGATAACCTCTATCGCGCAGTATTAGAAAGCGTGACGGTACCGCTATTGCAATCTTCTAAACCGATACAAGACTTAGACGACCCTATTGAAGCGCTCACTGAGTACATCAAAACCAAGTTAGTTATTTCTCGTGATCATGCCTATGCCTCTAAAGTGTTTGCTAATGAAGTGATGTCTGGTGGCCGTTCTTTACCCAAAGATATTGAAGATGAATTACAGCAACAATCTGAAATGATCATTGCGAAATTTCAGTCATGGATTGAGCAGGGCAGAATGGATGCGGTTTCTCCACACCATTTAATGTTTACTATTTGGGCGGCGACGCAAACGTATGCGGACTTTGGTTGGCAGATTTGTCGAGTCATGAACAAAAAGAAATTGGCTCGCAAAGATTATGATGAAGCGGCGGAATTTTTAACTACCATGATTTTAAAAGGCTGTGGTGTTGGCTAAATCATAAGTGTTTGCGAGTGCTTCAAATCATAAAACCACAACCTGAGTGTTATTTGCGGCGATCTCCGGAACCATTATTGGCGTGATTGTGTGTCTGAAATGTGATGCTGTTTCGGGTGTTATGTTGATTGTTATTGGCTCTCCTTATTACTGCCTACTAACCAATGTCTCTTGTGAATATTTGTGCGATGAAATTTCGATTTTTAGCCATTATATGTAATTTTGATTCTGAAATGATCACTAAAAATAATGATTAAATCTAATTTATAAACCCATACTGGTTTCATACACTATTATTTCTTATATTTGCAGGTAAATAGTGTTTAATTCCGTTCTTTATGAATGTTAGCCTCCAAAATCCAGATATTCTGTTAAACTGCGCGTCTTAAAAAATACCCTATGTTATCGTTTTCGTTAAAAGTAGCCGATTACTCTGTTGATGTTGTATTACATAGGATAACCAATAAAAGGACCGATGCAGTGAATATGAAATTATTCGGTAGTTCTTTGATTTTGTCGGGGACTGCACTAGGTGCCGGAATGTTAGGCATTCCAATGGCATTAGCTCAATTTGGCTTTACGGTCAGTTTAATTTTAATGTTAGTGATCTTTGTGGGAACCACTTATGGATCTTTATTGCTAACAGAAGCGTGTACTAAAACCGATCAAAATGGCGGTATGAATAGCGTTGCCCAGCTTTCTTTGGGAACCAGTGGCAAATTCGTCATCAATTTCTTCTTTTATATGCTGCTAATTTGTATTTTAGTCGCTTACATTCTCGGTATTGGTGACCTGTTCCATAATTTATTGGCAGGGATGGGGTTTGATGTCCCTCAATCGATTTGTTATACGGTGTTTACCTTTGTGATGGCGGTGGTGATTATCGCAGGTAAATCGTATATCGATATGCTAAACCGTGTTTTGTTCATTTTGATGATCACTATGTTGGTTACCGTTGTTGTGACACTGTTTACCAATATTCACATTGAGTACCTAGAGCAAACACCAAACTTTTTATGGAAAGATGTGGTGAAACACAGCACCACTATTTTCACGAGTTTTGCTTCTATGGTGGTGATCCCATCACTTGTTATGTACAACAAAGAAGCAACACCAAAGCAGATGCGCAATATGGTTTTGCTTGGCTCTGTGATCCCGCTGATTTGTTACCTCACCTGGCTTCTCGCAATTATCGGTAACCTAGGTACGACTGAAATTCGTCAATTTGAAGATATTTCGCAGCTTATTGCGGCATTTGGCGGCTCATCTGGCACATTAAAAACCATTATTGCTGTCTTTTCAGCATTGGCATTAGTGACGTCGTTTCTTGGCGTGTCGATGGCGTTATTCGACCAAAACAAAGATGCGATTGCGGGGATTGTTAATCGAACCAAACTAGAAAAGGGCAAGGTAACGGCAGGGTTAATTTTTGTTCTGACTTTCATTTTGCCGCTTTTAGTGACCAATTTATTTTCAAACAAATTCCTCAATATGCTGGACTACGCAGGTATTACTTTAGTCTTCCTAGCGATTTGGGGGCCGTTAGCCATGGTGTGGAATGTACGAAAACCAAGTTTTACCGTTGCATCACAAGCAAGTGCTTATACGACGGGGGGTGGCAATACTGCTTTAGTTGCTTCATTCTTGTTTGGTGCGTTTATTCTTGTTTCGACTTTCTTTAGCTAATCTAAACTAGTTTATACCTACATATCCTTTTGAATGCCGGCCTAGTGTCGGCATTTTTGTTTTTTCAAGACTTAATACCAATCGCAATAAGTAACTGATCGCCTTAGCTTGTTAAAAAACTTGCTAACTACGTTATAAAATTTGTATGTAGGGCAGCTACTAACAGAAATTTTATGCCTTGTTATCAAGCTTTTTTCCTACGCTAATTTAGATCATTTACTTATATTAATTGGTATATGAGAAAAAATTAAAATGCAAAAAATCAAAGTGTTGCAAAATTGTTTAAAAAATGTGATCGCTAAAACTTGACCATTGAGTCAAGAAATCCAATACTGAATGTACAGGAAGTGAGCTATAGGTTAAACGGTACGATAAAAAAGCCGTTTTCAAATAGCGAATAAGTGAGCACAGGAGAAGCACTTTGATTACGTTTTTACTCAATCAAACACTGAAGCGTGAAACCAATATTTCACCCAATATGACAGTGTTAAATTATCTACGTACCGAGTTACATAAAACCGGTACCAAAGAAGGCTGTGGTTCTGGTGATTGCGGTGCGTGTACCGTAGTACTTGGTGAGCTTGTGGATGGCAAGTTGCAATATCGCAGTGTCAATTCATGTTTGACCTTTGTGTCGTCATTACACGGCAAGCAATTGATTACGGTTGAAGATCTAAAAAACAAACAATCATTGCACCCAGTCCAGCAGGCCTTAGTGGATTTTCATGGTTCACAATGTGGTTACTGCACACCGGGCTTTATAATGTCGATGTTTGCGTTGAGTAAAAATAAACCAAGTGCCGATAAAGAAGATGTGATGGAATCATTGGCGGGTAACCTTTGTCGCTGCACGGGTTATCGTCCGATTGTTGATGCCGCTTTATCATTAAGCTCTGATCAGCCTTTGCTTGATCAGTTTGCTGAACTTGAGCAACAAACCATCGCCAAACTTGAAAAAATTGAATCAAAAACCGCGCCGTTAGTGCAAGGGAATTTAACCAGTTTTTCACCGACGACTACCGATGAATTAGCTGAGTTATATGAGCGTCATCCAAAAGCCAAATTGGTGGCAGGTGGTACGGACTTGGCGTTGGAAGTCACTCAGTTCCATCGTGAAATTGAAACCTTGATTAACGTCACTGGCGTTATGGATATGAAAACCATCCATGAAACCGAACAAGACATCGTGATTGGCGCCAATATGCCGATCAGTGATTGTTACGCCACACTCGCTAAATATTACCCAGATTTTGGTCACTTACTGCATCGCTTTGCATCATTGCAAGTACGTAACCAAGGCACTATTGGGGGTAATGTTGCCAATGCGTCTCCTATTGGTGACACGCCCCCTCTTCTTATTGCACTTAATGCCCGTCTGAAATTGCGAAAAGGGCAACAAGTCCGAGAAGTCGCAATTGATGAATACTTTATTAATTACAAAGTGACGGTTCAGCAAGAATCGGAATTCATCGAACAAATCATCATTCCTAAGCCTGAAAATGATCAGCAGATCTTCAGCGCTTATAAATTATCTAAACGTATTGATGATGATATTTCCGCGGTGTGCGGCGCGTTTAACTTCACCATTGAAAATGACGTGATTGTCGATGCCCGTGTGGCGTTTGGTGGAATGGCCGCCACACCGAAACGCGCAGATTTGTGTGAAAAATCGTTAATAGGTCAGGCTTGGAATAAATCATCAATTGAAGCAGCCATGGCGCAATTAGCACAAGATTTTGAGCCATTGTCTGACTTTAGAGCCAGCAAAGAATATCGCTCAAAAACCGCGTGCAACATGCTTCTGCGTTTTTTCCTAGAGCAACAAACCAAGGTCATGTCACAGCAAAACAGCAATAACTTTAAGCAACACAGCATTGAAACGAGGGTCACGTCTTATGTCTAATCATTCTCCAAAATTAAGCTACGACGAGCTACTCACACAATATAAGCAAGATCTTAAAACGGGTGTTGGTAAGTCCGTCAAACACGATAGCGCTAGCAAGCAGGTTTCAGGTGAAGCAATTTATGTGGATGATCGCTTAGAGTTTCCTAATCAGTTGCATGTGTATTGCCGTTTAAGTACCGAAGCGCATGCCAAGATTGTCAGTATCAATACCGATCCTTGCTACGAATTTGATGGCGTTGAGATTGCGATCACCAGTAAAGATGTGCCCGGGGAGTTGGATATTGGCGCAGTATTTCCTGGTGACCCATTATTAGCCGATGGCGTGGTGGAATATTATGGCCAACCTATTATCGCGGTGGCGGCTAAAGATATGGAAACCGCACGTAAAGCGGCCTTAGCGGCTGAGATTGAATTTGAACCATTACCGGCTATTTTGGATGTTAAAGAAGCGCTTGAGAAAAAACACTTTGTGCATGAAACCCATGTGCAACAGCGTGGTGATTATCAAAGCGCGCTCGCTTCTGCCAAGCACGTATTAGAGGGCGAGCTGAATATTGGTGGTCAAGAGCATTTTTATTTAGAAACCCAAGCCAGTAGTGTTGTGCCAGCCGAAGACGGTGGTGTGATCGTTTATACCTCAACTCAAAACCCAACTGAAATTCAAAAAGTAGTGGCGGAAGTGTTGGGCGTTGCAATGCATAAAGTGGTGGTGGACATGCGTCGTATGGGCGGTGGCTTTGGGGGGAAAGAAACCCAAGCGAATGCCCCAGCTTGTATTGCCGCAGTGATTGCAAGCTTAACCCAAAAGCCAACCAAAATTCGCTTATGGCGCAGTGACGATATGATCATGACGGGTAAGCGTCATCCATTCTATAACCAGTATCGTATTGGTTTTGATGATGATGGGCGTATTCATGGCGCGGAATTAATTAACTCAGGTGATTGTGGTTATTCGATTGATTTATCACATTCCATTGTCGACCGTGCAATGTTCCACTCGGATAACGCTTATTACCTAGGTGATGCCAAAGTAGTAGGACATCGCTGCAAAACCAACACCGCATCGAATACCGCTTATCGTGGTTTTGGTGGCCCGCAAGGCATGATGACCATTGAACATATCATGGATGAAATCGCGCATTACCTTGGTAAAGATCCGCTGGAAATCCGTAAAACAAACTACTACGGCGGAGAAGGTCGAGATACCACTCACTACTATCAAAAAGTAGAAGATAACTGCTTATTAGAAATCACGGAAGCGTTAGAAAAAACCAGTGAATATCAAAAACGTCGTAGAGAAATCGAGGAATTTAATGCCAATAGTCCAATCTTGAAAAAGGGCATAGCATTAACACCCGTCAAATTTGGTATTTCATTTACCGCGACGTTCTTAAACCAGGCCGGTGCGCTTATTCATATTTATACTGATGGTAGTATTCATTTGAACCATGGTGGTACTGAGATGGGGCAAGGGTTGAACACTAAAGTGGCGCAAATTGTCGCGCAAGAGTTCAGCGTCGATATCGACCAAATTCAAATCACCGCCACCAATACTGACAAAGTACCGAATACTTCGCCAACCGCGGCTTCATCCGGTACTGACTTGAACGGTAAAGCGGCGCAAAATGCTGCGATGACGATCAAAGCACGTTTGATTGATTTCGCCTCAAATCACTACAAAGTGACGCCAGAAGAGGTGGTCTTTAACAATGGTGTGGTCGAGGTGCGCGATCAATTGATCCCGTTTGCTGAATTTGTTCAACAGGCATATTTCAACCAAGTATCGTTGTCGAGTACGGGGTTCTATCGCACGCCGAAGATTCATTATGATCATGAAAAAGCGCGTGGCCGTCCATTCTACTACTTCGCTTATGGTGCATCGTGCTCAGAAGTGATTGTGGATACTTTAACGGGTGAGTACAAAATTCTACGTACTGATATTTTGCATGATGTGGGAGCATCGCTAAACCCTGCGATTGATATTGGTCAGATAGAAGGCGGCTTTATACAAGGTGTTGGTTGGCTGACTACGGAAGAATTGGTGTGGAATGAAAAAGGGCGCTTGATGACCAGCGGCCCCGCCAGCTACAAAATCCCAGCGATTGCGGATATGCCCATTGATTTTAGAACCAATATCGTGCAAAACCGCAGTAACCCAGAAGATACGGTGTTTAACTCGAAAGCCGTTGGTGAGCCACCGTTTATGCTAGGAATGTCGGTCTGGAGCGCGTTAAAAGATGCCGTGCACGCCGTGGCACTAGAGAATGCTCAAGAAGGTGAAAGAGTCACTGTACACCTTGATACGCCAGCCACACCAGAGCGAGTATTGTGGGCAATGGAAAAGGCGAGAGCGGGGAGTTCTACGGTTAAAGCGACTTTAGTAGAAAATCATCGAGTACAAGCTTAAATCAGTTTGTGGTGTTCTTGATAGTTGTCATAAATACCGTGTCATTCCAAAAGCGAGGGACGAGCTGTTTGGAATCTCCTAAAGTGTTTGGTTGATTCATCGATTACTTATGGAGATCCTGAACTACGCTCCTTCGTCGCTATTCAGGATGACAGTTTCATAGCCTATTAAAAGGAAATAGCTATGCCTACTTATGGAAATGAACATTCGAATCCAACGAGCCAAGTTTCTTGGATTCAACAACTTGCCTTACTCGAGCAGCAAGGTGAGGCATGTATTTTGGTTTCTGTATTGGAAGATAAAGGCTCTGTGCCTCGTGACGCTGGCACCAAGATGATTGTCACGCGCAATGAACTGTATGCGACGATTGGCGGAGGGCATTTAGAGCACCTCGCCACGCAAATGGCTCGTGAAATGTTGATCAGCATTGGTGATGGAAAAACCGATAACAAAATCCATATCGAGCGCTTTAATTTAGGGGCTCGTTTAGGTCAATGTTGTGGCGGCATGGCGACTCTGAGCTTTGAGCCAATCGGTTTTAATCAACATCATTTAGTATTATTCGGCGCAGGACATGTCGCGAAAGCGTTAGTCAATATCGTGCAAACCTTACCGTTTAAAATTACCTGGGTTGATGAGCGAGAAGCCGAATTTCCTGATTATTTAGCGCCCAACGTGCATAAATTAGTGACGGATGATCCTGTGGGGGAAATTAAGCACATGCCGCTCAATAGTTACTATTTGGTGATGACTCATAATCATCAGCTTGATTTTGATTTAGCCCGTGAGATTTTAAGCCAAGATCACTTTAGTTACTTTGGCATGATTGGCTCTCAAACCAAACGTAAAAAATTTGATTTACGTCTAGCTCACCGAGGCTTTGAGCAAGGTACGATAGAAAAAATGCAATGTCCGATAGGCATTGCCATAGTCAAAGGTAAACACCCCGCAGAAATCGCCGTTTCGGTGGCGGGTGAGTTGATCGCGCATTATCAGGGTGAAACGTTAGAAGCGAAGCGCCCATTAAAACACAACACTTTGGTTGGTTAGGCCATTAAAGCCATACCGATCAGACGATGGATACAAGGAAGTCATCAATGTCACAAGTCAATACGGCTTATCGTAGTTCTATTATTCAACTCGTTGCAGACCCTAGTGAAGTCGGGCTAGACAACGCTTATCGTTATTTCGAAGATGGATTATTGGTGGTTGAAAACGGCATCATTACTCACGTTGGCGATTACATTACCACCCTTGCGAGTCTCAACGGTGAATTTGAGATGGTTAACTATCAAGATAAAATCATCACTGCGGGCTTTGTCGATACGCATATCCATTACCCACAAACCGGTATGATCGCTTCTTATGGCGAGCAACTTTTAGATTGGCTTGAAAATTATACCTTCCCAGAAGAAGAGCGTTTTAAAGACCCTGAATATGCCGCGAAAGTAGCAAAAATCTTTTTAGACGAACTGGCGACCAACGGCACTACCACCGCATTGGTTTTTGGTACGGTGCACAAACAATCAGTCGATGTGTTTTTCCAAGAAGCCAAACGACGTAATTTACGTATGATAGCCGGTAAAGTCTTAATGGATCGAAATGCGCCTGATTATCTTACCGATACACCAGAGTGCGGCTATCAAGATTCAAAAGAGCTGATTGAAAAATGGCACGATAATGGTCGTTTATCCTACGCCGTCACCCCTCGTTTTGCACCGACAAGCTCTCCAGAGCAGCTCGATATGGTTGGAAAATTACTGCAAGAATACCCAAGCGTGTATATGCACACCCATTTATCGGAAAACAAACAAGAGATCGAATGGGTAAAATCCTTATTTCCAGAACGAGAAGGCTATTTGGACGTGTACGATCATCATGGGTTATTGCACCCGAGATCGGTGTTTGCTCATGGTGTTCATTTGTCGGATTGTGAATGCCAACGCTTATCGGAATCGGGTTCAGCGATTGCCTTTTGCCCAACCTCTAACTTGTTTTTAGGCTCAGGGCTGTTTGATTTAAATCGCATGGAAGGCTTTGGGGTTCGAGTAGGAATGGGGACCGATGTTGGCGCTGGCACATCATTCTCACTGATGCAAACCATGAGTGAAGCCTACAAAATTATGCAGTTACAGCAGAAGAAACTGCATCCTGTGAAATCGCTCTATCAAGCGACACTAGGCGGTGCAAAAGCCTTATATCTCGATGATAAAATTGGCAGTCTAGAAGTGGGAAAAGAAGCGGATTTTGTGGTGTTAGAACCGAATGCTACTACTTTGATGAAATTTCGCATGCAACAAGCCAAAACCTTAGAAGAGAAACTCTTTGTACTGATGAGCTTAGGGGATGACCGAACCGTGCATGCGACATATGTTTATGGTGACTTAGCTTACAGAGCGTAAGGTTTTCGTTGCTAACACTCAGGCTTAAAATCGAAACGCGACACCTACGTTAGACTGGAATTGGTTCATCCAGTCTGACTCAAATTGAATATAACAATTACTTGAACTTTGGTTTGCGTAACAGGCACTTTGTGAATCGTTATCGACCACGGTGCCTAACCAACGGACTTGTCCGGTTAAGGCTAAATTCTCAGTGATGTTGTACTCCAACCCTGCATAAATACTGGCCGCAAAACCATACTTATTATCAGCCCAATCGACATCAGTATAAGAGCCGCCTAATCCCACGCCCAAATACCCTAATGCGTCATTGTTGATCGGCATGTTCAAACGACTTTGAATCATTAAGTACTGGATTGAAGTGTCATAATCCAAAGATTCCAATTCATTATCCTGATAGGAATAGAATAGTCCGAGCTGGCCATTTTCAACGGGCACTTCAATAGATAAGCCGTAGCTTTCGCTTCCCTTAAAGTCATATTTATTACCACTAGAATCTTCTACTTCGCCACCGAGTGTATAGCCAACCATCGGCGTAATGATGACATCGGCATAAGCAGTAGGCGCGGCAAGCATTAAGAGTAACCAATGTGATTTTTTCATTATCAGAACCTATCTGTCGTTGTTGGCATGGATTCGAACGTATCCATCAAAATGTGCCTTAAAAGCGGCGCGATGTAAAACAGCATACTCATTGAGTCGATAAGTCTCACAGCTTTTATGTCTCTATATCATCATAAATGTTTGTATTTTGTTATAAATATCCGCTCGATATATAAATTGTCAATATGAATTGGTATGCTGATATTCCTATCAAAACAGTGATCAAGGATAAGCCATGAAAGTGAGTTCGTTTCAAATGTTACTGTTAAATGCCTGTTGGGTTCCGAGTGTGTGGGCTGAGTCGCCACCGTCTAATAATGAGATACCGAGTGCTTACGATGTGTGTTTGTTGGAAAAAATGAAACAACAATCAGGCTCAAAAACGTTGCAAGATATTCGAGACGAATGCCAGTTAGGTAATGTGTCAGGAACCGCGGTTCAAGCTAAAAAAGAAGATGAGAATTTAGCCGTTAATCGACTAGAAACCGAACGAAAGAATGCCTTTGAACCCTTTGTGATGACGGCGCACCGTTTAAATTACCTTTTGCCAATCACTTATAGCGACAGTATTAATGATAAAGCTTACGAAGGCACTGATTGGTCTGAAGGGCTGGAGCATGCTGAGGCCGAATTTCAGATCAGCTTTAAAGTACCATTGAATTACTCTGATCTTTTATTTGAAGGGGATGGCCTCTTTTTTGGAATGACGCTCAAGTCTTTTTGGCAAGTGTATGCGGATGAAATTTCACGCCCATTTAGAGAAACCAATTACCGTCCTGAATTGTTTTACGTCACACCAACCTCATGGACGCCATTTGGCGGTACGACTGCTTTTGGCGTCGGTATAGAGCATGAATCTAATGGTCAGCGACAAGATTTATCTCGTAGTTGGAACCGAGTTTATAGCCAGTTTTATTTTGCCAAAGATAACTTTCTTATTGCGTTACAGCCATGGTGGCGAATTCCAGAAAGCGATAAGAATGATCCAAGTGATTCGAGTGGTGATGATAACCCTGATATTGAAGACTACATGGGGCATTTTGAACTTTCGAGTGTGTATAAATGGAATGATTTAGAGTTTTCATTTTTAGGTCGTGAGAACTTTTCTACCCATAAAGGTTATGCGGAGCTTGGTTTAACCTTTCCTATTTGGGGGAAAGTGCGTGGCTATGCGAAATATTCAAGTGGTTATGGTAGTAGCTTGATTGACTATAACCAAAACCAGCAAAGAGTCGGTTTAGGGATCGCCATTACGGGGATCTTGTAAAGCGTATTAGTCCGCTCATTCATAAGTTTTCGAAGAAGGCTCGTTATTTGGCAGAATAACGAGCCTTTTCTATTGGTATAAAAAGTGAACTATTTCTTGTGCGGTACGTATTAATTGTTGATTACTGAGAAACAGTCCGCCGTCGTTTCTTTACTTTTGTTAGAAACAAGGAATTAAATATGAAAAAGTTGATACAAAGTATCGGATTAGCATCGGTTCTTCTTGGCGTTACCCCATTAGCCTTCGCGGATAATAAAGTTTGGGGCGATGATCAAGATGTTTCAGGTGGCACTGTGACAGCGAAAAAAATTCATGCGGATGCCAATGGTTGGTTAGTGGTTCATCGAACCGATAAAGCAATGAAGCCAGGACCTGTTGTTGGTTATTCTCCAGTGAAAAGTGGTGAGAACCATGATGTCACTGCGATTTTAACTGAGGATGTAAAGTCAGGAGATATGTTAATGTTAATGCTTCACGGTGAAGCTGGCGGCATGAAAACTGGCGTGTTTGAATACACACTGGGAGCGAAAGAAGATGGGCCTATTCGTGTTGATGGTAAATTAGTCATGGTGACGGTAACCGCCAAATAGGCCACGGCAGAGAATATAGATAGGTGACCATCTGTAACTCTGCTAAAATGTGCTGATATTCTTTAAGGGCTGCCAAGTGTGCAGCCCTTTGTTATACCCTTCTTATTTGCCCTCAAACAGCAAAATCAATGAGGTAGGGTATATTTATCTAGTATCACTTTAGGAACTATTTTGACTAATAACGACATTTTACGCCGTATCCGTTACGCCTTCGATTTTAAAGATGCTGAGATGATTGCCATTTATGCAGCAGCTGATCATGAAGTATCACGTTCACAAATAAGCGCTTGGTTAAAAAAAGAAGAAGACGCGGATTTTGTAAAGTGCACCGATAAAGAGTTAGCGATTTTTCTTAATGGCCTCATTAATACCAAACGTGGTAAACGCGAAGGTGAGCAGCCTCAACCTGAAAGCCGTTTGACGAATAACATGATTTTCATGAAGCTGCGTATTGCACTTAATATGAAAGCAGAAGATATTTTAGAGACACTGAAATTAGTCGATTTCAATTTGAGTAAGCACGAACTCAGTGCTTTTTTCCGCAAGCCAGAAAACAAGCACTACCGAGAGTGTAAAGATCAAATCTTACGTAATTTCTTATTTGGTGTGCAGCGTCAATTGCGCCCTGAACATACGACGGAATTTGAAGATTAATCGCTAAATCACTTCTCTTGGATATTAAGCAAAGGGCTGATAATCTCAGTCCTTTGACGTTTTTAGAGCGCTATTTTTTTCTTTTAGCGTTTCAGTTGATCAATAGCCAGTAAGGTTTCCCATGTCTCAATATACTTACATCGATATTCCATTCAATTTCAGACATACCTGTTGGTTTTGTGGCGAGCCAGCTGCAAAGGCTTTTGATTTACCCAGAAATCCTAAAAATATTCACTTCTTAGCACACGCTCCAATGAGCATTCCGGCGTGTGATGAATGCGCGGCAGTTCGAGTCGCCAGTGATGTATCTTCCATTTGGGCGGTTCGAGATTATGTGAAGCGTTCTCTGATGGATAAGTATTCTGATCACCTTGCCATTGGCCAAAATTGGACCGAACAAGAACTGCAAGAATCTGAATTTTCAGGTGCTTTATTGGGCGGCTTTGGCGAAAGTGCTTGGAAAATGTATGAAATCGCTCGAGATCGACTTTCTTATCAAGGCTGGAAGGTCGCGATTGATAGCATTCCAGTAGAAGGTGAGGATGAAACTTACGGCTTTGAGTTTGATGGTGTGCGTTATATGTCGCTCAATACCTGCATCGATCACCTGATCAAATCATTGCGTTTGGATAAAGAGTTATTGCCAAGCTTAGTTGATTTACTTGGGCCGGAAAAGATCGATTATGCGGTGAAAATCGCTAAGCTCAACAAAGCGATTATTGGCTATCAACGTGACAAAATACTCGATGAAGTTCGCCAACAACTTGAAGACCAACAAGAGATCGATAGGCAAGCCCGTTTTGCCGGTGATTATTCTCGAATTGAAGAAGTACTGGTCGGTGATGGAATTGCGACGACCGAATCGATTCAATGGGCACTTAAAAACGAGATCACGACATTACCGGTATTATGCCAACAAGAAGATGCTTTTTTTGATGCTTTTGCTCACCTTGGCGGCCCGCAATGCTACCTTAATTACTACGGTTTGCAGTTGTATTTTGAAGCAAGACAAAACCCGCAATGGGTACTTGATAATGACCCCAACGCGGAATGGTTTGTTGGGTAGGTACGGTTTTAAAGGAAGCCGAAAAGCCCGTTAGCAGGCGTAGTTTTGTCATATTGTCTTTATAAACTGATTAGCGTTTGATATGGTCCGTTTATTCAAAAATCTGCATTATCTTCCTGAACGGTATTTTATTTATGCTTAGGAAGCTCGCAATTATCCGGCATTAAATCAAACGAAGATGATATCAATCTACATCAAAACGAAGGATGACATTGGTATGGAAACCGACCGTTTATACCTCGCTCCACCATGTTTAGCGAATCAACCGGCGATGCTAGAGGCTATCATAGAAAGTCAGGCTGAATTAAGTCAGTTTCTTGATTGGGTGCCTTTTGCGTTAACCGAACAACAATCGATAGAAGCAACTCAACAAGCTATGGTGAATTTCGATAATTTTGAAAATGAATTACGTTATTCCTTGTTGGATAAACAATCAGGTAAATTGGTCGGCATGATAGGGCTGCTCATTCGAGATAAAGAGGTGCCTTATTTTGAAATTGGTTATTGGCTACGTCGTTCTTGTGTTGGGTTGGGCTATATAACGGAAGCCGTTCAAGCTTTGGAAACATACGCATTTCAGGATTTAAAAGCACAGCGAGTGGAGATTAGAACGGCAGGCACTAATACGAAAAGCCAAGCTGTGGCTGAGCGGTGTGGTTATCAGTTAGAAGGGACATTGCGGTATGCGCGGCGTTTGCCATCTAGGGAATTAGATCATACTTTGATTTATGCAAAAACCCGTTTATAGGGGCTAGAGTGGATGTTTTTTGTATATCCTTGTTGCTGATATGTTACTCAATTGTTTATGATAGGGCCTCATTCATAAATTGATACATTCTCAATGCAGTCTCTCGTTCAGCAATTTTCATCGCACATTCAAAAGGCCTTTTCTCGTTTGTTGCTTCAGCTTGGTATTAATCATACGAGTAGCCAGGCAATTTCAACCATTCCTCTAACCGAAAGGATCAAAGTCGCATTGACGGCTTTTCTTGCCATTTTTATTGTGGTGTTAGTGAGCCAACATATTCAAGACCAAGATGCCATGTTGGTGTTGCTTGGCTCAATGGGGGCGTCATCGGTTATTTTATTTGCTCTGCCAAGTAGCCCATTAGCCAAACCTTGGCCGTTTTTGGTGGGACACTCCATATCGGCGGTGATAGGCTTTGCTTTGACGTTTTTCATTTCAGATTTAGCCTTGTTGGCCGCGACCACAACGGCTTGTGTGCTGATGGTGATGTACATTTTAGAATGTATGCACCCACCCGCAGCGGCCACCGCCTTAGTACCGGTACTTGCGGTTCAACATAGCGATCTTCATTTACAGTTCCTTTACCCGATTATGATCAATATCGTGGTGTTTTTTATTGCCAGTCAGGTATTGAATCGTCTGATCATGAAAAGGCGTTGGCTACCACCTCAGCCGAATTATGATCCTGTGCATTTGCACCAAAACCAAACTCCGTTGAAGCGCTTAGGCTTGCAATCGGAAGATTTAATGCAAGCGATTAACAGTTTTGACAGTGTATTAGCGGTCAGCCAAGAAGAATTAGAATCGATTTATCAGCAAGCACAGAAACTGGCTTATCAACGTCGCAGTGGCGAGATTTTAAGCCGCGATATTATGTCTTCCGATGTGATCACGGCGTCTGCCGATATGCCGCTTGGAATGGCGTGGAAGATCCTGCATAAACATAAAATCAGCATGCTGCCGGTAGTCAATGAAGAACGTGAATTACTTGGTGTGATCTCTAGTGTCGACTTTTTGAAGAACTTGTCTGTACCAAGCTACGCAGGGTTATTGAAACACTTGAATCGTATGTTGGTAAAACGTAAGCATCGGAAAGAAGTGAATAATAAGGTAAAAGATTTGATGGTGACGGATGTGATCGCGGTGAAAGATACCGATCATATTGTGGCGTTAGTACCATTACTTTCGGATATTGGCTTGCATCATATTCCCGTCTTGGATGCCGAACAAAAGCTGTGCGGCATCATTACCCAATCTGATCTTATTGGCGCGTTGTATTCAGTGAATCAAAAGGCTTAGTTATTGATAGGGCTTAAACTTCATTAAATCATCATATTTCAAAGTAAGGTTTAATGCTTGGCAACTGGCTTGCGCATTAATCCATTTATTGTGCTCGCCGTTTTCGACAAACTGAGGAATGGTTAAACCTAAGTGTTTGGCCATGGTTTGGTAATATTCGGCACGAGTTGGGTGTGTGTGCGCAGATAAGTGCAATATTTTTTGCTCAGGCCATTGGGTCAGCATGTGAGAAATTGCGGTGATAATATCATGCTGGTGGATCAGGTTAACCGGCGTTAAGCCATTTTCCAAAGGCTCTTCAGTCGATTGATAGCGTTTGACAATATGTTTAGCTGGATGACGATCTGGCCCGATTAAACCTGATAAACGCAAAACAACTAAGTTATCTTGCCATTCCTCTCTTAACCAATTCTCCAACCACACATGAGCATGCCCAGATTCGTTATTGGGAGCGGTAGGGGTGCTTTCTGTGATTTCACCCTGACAATCGGCATAAACCCCTGTCGTGCTGATAAATAACACCTTTTTACAACCTGCTTGTTTTGCAAGATGCGATAGACTCTGTATTTTTTGTTTGAAATCTTCGGCACTATTTGGGTAACGACCCGGCGGCACATTAATCACTAGCAAATCGGCCGCGAAAGCACGCTGCAGTGTACGTTGTTGTTCAGTGTCTAATGGCTCGAAATCGATGGGTAAAGTTAAAGGAATACCTTGAATACCAAAGGTCGCTAACGCTTGTGCGTCGATCGTTGATTGCTTGGTGCCATAAACGGTGTAGTTTTGTTTCACTAAAGATTTGGCAAGTTCTAATCCAAGCCAGCCGCAGCCGCAAATGGTGATTTGTTGTTGATCCATATAGTATTTTCATCCAAGTTGAGGTTGATTATTTACAAGAGGCCTGTATGTCCAAAACCTTAAATGATTTTTCAGTCAAAACCTTAATTGATAGTGAATTGATTGAGCAACAAATGCAATGTAAAGAATGGCTTTATGATTTTAATCATTCTCGCCCAAGAGAGTCGGCACTGAGAAAAGAATTACTTGGTAAGATTTTGAATAACTACCAAGGTACTCATATTGAGCCGCCATTTTTATGTGATATGGGACAAAACTTTACCATAGGCAAAGGCGGCTTTATTAATTATGGCTTAACGGTTCTCGATATTGCGCCCGTCACGATTGGTGATTATGTGTTGATAGCGCCGAACGTGCAGCTTTGCGCGGCAAGTCATCCCATCATTTTACGTGAGCGTATTGAGCCGTTTGCTTGCGGCGATCCAATCACCATTGGCGATTGTGTTTGGCTAGGTGCGGGGGTGATTGTTTTAGGTGGCGTGACGATTGGTCATAACAGCGTGATTGGCGCCGGCAGTGTGGTCACCAAAGATATTCCTGATAACGTGATTGCGGTCGGTAACCCATGCCGAGTGATTAAAACCATCGATCATGGCACAATGCCGACACAAGAAGATGTTGATGCGTTAATCGAAAAGTATCAACTTGAAGGTTGGGATTAATCTATTGTCAGAATCAAAGAACACTCAAACCTTAATGCTTATTCGAGGTTTACCGGGCTCGGGGAAATCGACATTAGCTAAGCAATTATCGCAGCAGCAAGGTTCAATACATTTAGAAACCGATATGTATTTTATTGAAGCCGATGGGCAGTATCGTTTTAATCCAATGAAATTAGAACAAGCTCATCAATGGTGCCAACAGAAAACCGAACACTATTTACAACAAGGTCACTCGGTGATTGTCTCGAATACCTTTGTTCAACATTGGGAAATGAAAGCCTATAAAGCGATCGCCAAACGCTGCCAAGTTGAATTGCAGGTGCAAGTGTGCCGTAATGATTACGGTAGCATCCACGATATAGAGCCGAGCACCATTGCTAAGATGAAAGCGAAGTGGCAACCGTAAGGTACGCTCTAAGCCACTGCCATTACGTTTTTATCACGCCATTGACTAGGGGTTTGCTGAAACCAAGCTTTGAAATTACGACTAAACACCGCCAGTTCACTATAGCCAAGTTTTAAAGCGATCATCGTCAGAGATAACTGCGGTTGCTGCAACAGCTTAATGGCTTCTTCTTGCCTGACTTGCTCGATGATTTCTCGATAGCTGGTGTTCTTTTCGGTTAATAAGCGCTGTAATTTCTTAGGGTGGATTCCCATGCAAAGCGCAATATTATTCTTATTACATTCACCTGTTGCCAGTAATGATTTGATCGTTTGATAGATAAATTCCGTTGCGTTAACACTAGGCTTTGATTGACTGAGTTTTTCATTTGAAAATGTTAGATTTTTTTCATCGTTAGGTACTGCGGGCTTTTGCATCACCAACGTTTTCGGTAAGTAAATGGCATCTTGTTCTGCATTAAACATCATCGAACAACCAAATCGCTCTTCAAAATAACGTGTATCTTGGTGAGGAATAGGCTGCTTAAAACTCATTTTATGTACTGCCGTTTGGTAGCCGAGTAGCTCTGTGAAAATGTTAAAACAAGCGGCTAACGTAAACTGCGCTTTTTGAGCGGTAAAGTATTCTTGATGAAGGTGATTAAACTCAACTTTATAGTGATTTCCGGTTGGAGTGATCGTTAAGGAGAACCCCTCTGCGTAGAGGTGAATATATTTATTTAAAGAGCCTAGTGCTTGTAGTATCGAGCCTTGTCGATACATATAGTTTTTCATCATCCCCAAATTGTGGACGCTTTGTTTTAATCCTAGCTCTAAGCCAAACACATCGTTATTACATTCAATTTTCGCAAGCTCTAATGCTTGTAAAAAATGTTCATAGTAAATAAACGTATCTGGATCTCTTAATTGGCTTTGGATCACACCAGCCTTTTTTAGTAGTAATGTTGGGTTCTCGCCATAACTTCTCACAATCTCTTCATAGCCTTCTAAACAAGCGGCTCGAATAAAACAAGTCATGTCTTTCCCCCTTTGATGTTAAATCAATGTGATCAAATTCTACTTATTGGCCTTTTGTGTCTCAAATAGTCAAGCTTGTGTCTTAAAAAGTCAAATTCTTCATGAAATCTTAATATAGACTGAATCACATACTGACGAATTTAAAGCAATGTCGTCGAGCTAAACCAGCATTGGGGTAACGTAATATGAACCACACCGAAGAACCGTTTTTAGATGAAAGCCCAACCGAGAACCGTGTCATGTTGCAAGAAGCGTTAAGTCTTCAGAAGCAAGCGTTTAATCAACATGGGCAGGAAAGCTATCAAGAACGTAAAGCTCACTTACAACGCTTAAAAAGTCTTTTAATGGATAATCGAGAAGCGATTTCTGAGGCAATCAATAAAGACTACGGAAATCGCTCTCATCATGAAACGTTATTTGCGGAAGTGATTACGGTTGCGGATGATATTTCATCGACGATCAAACACCTCAAAAAGTGGATGAAAGTTCAAAAACGCAAAGTCGATCATACGGTGTATTTGGGCGCGAAAAATAGAGTTATTCCGCAAGCGGTTGGGGTCGTGGGTTTTATTGTTCCTTGGAACTTTCCAATTAATCTTAGCTTTTCGGGTTTATCTGCTGCGTTTGCTGCCGGTAACCGCGCCATGGTGAAAATGTCGGAAAACTCGATTTATTTAACCAAGCTATTACAAGAGTTGACGCCCAAATACTTTAAACCAGAAAAGCTACAGTTTTTCATTGAAACGGGCACGGTCGGCATTGAATTTTCGAAGCTGCCTTTTGATCATTTAATGTTTACGGGATCTGGGGCAACAGGTCGCAAAGTGATGGCTGCTTGTGCGGAAAACTTAACTCCTGTGACATTAGAACTAGGAGGAAAATCGCCCGCGGTGATAGATCCAAATTACCCAATGAAGAAAGCCGTTGAGCGAATTATGTTCGTAAAACAATTCAACGCAGGCCAGATTTGCACCAATGTCGATTATACGTTTGTTCACCAATCACAACGTGAAGAATTCATTAAAACTTCTGAGCAATGGGTTGCCAAACATTGTCCTGATATTCAGCATAAAGATTACACCTCGATTATTGATAACACGGCCTTCCAGCGCCTAATCGATACGGTTGAAGATGCCAAAAATAAAGGGGCAACCGTTGTTAATTTAAGCCATCAACCTGCGGATCCCGTTACTCGTAAATTTCCAGTGACCTTTATCCTCGATACCACTGACGACATGATTATTTCGCAAAGGGAGACGTTTGGCCCCATTTTAATGGTGAAAACCTATCAACAGCCGGAAGAAGTCATTGACTACATTATTCAGCGTGATCGTCCATTAGCCTTTTATCCATTTAGCAACGATAAAGTATTGGTGGATCGTTATATTCAATCGGTTCTGTCGGGTGGGGTGTCGGTGAACGATGCGTTATTCCATGTTGCTCAACACGATTTGCCATTCGGTGGAATTGGGGGCAGCGGAATGGGTCATTATCACGGTTATGAAGGATTTTTGACCTTTTCAAAATTACGTCCTGTTTTCTACCAAGCCAGTTTTTCCAGCATGAAATTTATGGCGCCACCTTATGGGAAATTCGCGATAAAAGTGATGAATTTAATGATGAAGATTAAATAGAAAAACCAATACCTGAAACAAAACTAATAATAAAAACAATAAGAAACAAAAGGATGAGGCAATATGATGGAACATGATAACTTTGATTTTGACCAAGTCATTATTGGTTCAGGCTTCGGTGGCTCAGTCAGCGCATTACGCTTAACTGAAAAAGGTCACCGTGTCCTTATTTTAGAAATGGGGAAGCGCCGCAATGATAAAGATTTTGCGAAAACCAATTTAGATAAAAAGAATTATATGTGGATGCCTCAAATCGGTTGGAAGGGCGTGACGAAGTTTAGTTACACCAATAAAGCGGCCATTATTCATGGCATTGGTGTGGGTGGGGGCTCCCAAGTGTATGCCAATGTTCATCTTATTCCTGAAGATGAAGTGTTTTCATCTCCCGCTTGGAGTAAAACACGTTCTGATTGGAAAGACACATTGGCGCCTTACTACTCATTGGCTCAGCGTATGTTGGGAACGACGCATAATGAATACACTAATATTGCGGATGATACGTTAAAGGAAGTGGCAGAGGAGATGGGGTACGGCGATAGTTTCAAAACCGTTGATACCGGCGTTTTCTTTCCTCAATCGGACGGCAAGTTTGGGCAATCATTTAAAGATCCTTACTTTAATGGTGATGGCCCAGAGCGCTCAACCTGTAAGTTATGTGGCAGTTGCATTATAGGGTGTCGTTATAATGCTAAAAATACTTTAATGAAAAACTATCTGTATTTTGCTGAACGTAACGGGGCGGAAATTCGCCCAGAATCGACCGTGACCAAAATTGAACCATTAGGCAGCAAAGATGGCAGTGATGGATATTTAATCACTGTCAAAGAAAGCAACGATAGCGGTAAGCGAGAATACACGATTCGCACGCGCGGTGTTGTTGTGTCAGCGGGCGTGATGGGGACGATTCCTCTATTGCTTCGCATGAGAGATCAGCTTAAAACGCTACCGAATATCTCGAAAAATTTAGGTCAAGAAGTTCGAACTAACTCAGAAACATTAACGACAGCAAATAACATGAATGCCAAGGTGAGTGAGGGCGTGAGTATCAGTTCATTTATCTCAGTGGATCAGACGACGAACGTTGAAATCACCCGCTTCCGTGAAGGCTCAGATGGTACGTGGCTGTATCTACCATATGTCCCTATGGTTACGGGGCAAGGGATTACTCGAATAGCAAAAATGCTGAAAAACACCCTATTGCACCCGGTTAAAACTTTCAAAGTGTTGAGACCGAAAGGGAAGGCTGTGAACTCAATTTTGTTATTAGTGATGCAAAAATCAGAAGCGTTTGTTCATTTTGAATGGCGAAGAAAATGGTATCGAGGCTTTAAAAAAGGCATCACTTTTGTGCAAAATGAAGGGGATACACCTCTCAAAGTATCATTTCCAGCAGCAGAGAAAGCAACGAAGATCTATTCAGAAAAACTGGGTGGCGAGCCGGGATCTGCATTAGCTGAGATATTAACCGGGGCGCCAATGACGGCCCATATTATGAGTGGTGTTGCCATTGGTTCCAGTGCTGAAAATGGCGTTGTTAATGAAGGCGGTGAAGTTTTTGGTTATAAAAACCTGAGAGTGATTGATGGTTCTATTATTCCTGGCAACTTAGGGGTGAATCCGTCGTTAACCATTACAGCTCTATCTGAATATGCGATGAGTCGTGTGCCAGTATTTAACCAAGAACGCGCAGATAAAATTAAACCGATTCATTTCTCTGAACCATTGGTAGGTCAAGTCTCCAAGCTAAAAGGTTCGGGGGATTTGATCGCGATGATGCAACAACAAGCGTAGCTGAATTAACATTAATCTAATAAAAACGCCCTTATTGGCCTCGACGAGAGCGAGTGACCAGTAAGGGCGTTTTTATATATCTATGAAAGCATGGTGGGTTATTAAACACCTTGTAGAGGTTATAACATCCCCATGGAATAGATTAGTTGGAGCTAATTTGTATGAGGTTTATTTCTCGTCAGATAAGTACTGCTTTAGCATTTCTTCGTAACTTTCTACGCTTTGTGCCCCTGTGAGTCCTTGTTCACCATTAAATATCATGGTTGGTACACCAGAAATTTCCATTTCATGCCATTGGTCTTCAATAACATCAATTTTATCGTGCTCGGCAGTATCATGCAGGTAGGCGATCATTTCATCGACTTCTAAGCCAACTTTTTCACCGATATCCAGTAATACATCCGTATCTGAAATGTTTTTGCCATCAGTAAAATAAGCGGTAAAAAGGGCGATTTTCAACTGAGTTTGTAAGCCTACTGAGTGGGCGTAATCTAATAGAATATGGCATTGGCGAGTATTGTAGATTCGGGTTTCATCAGTAAAGTTAAACTCGAAGCCGACAGATTTTCCAAACTCGATTAAACGTTGGCGGTTTTGTTCACTTTCTTCGGCTGATGCGCCATATTTTCTTGCAATATGTTCACGTAAATTTTCGCCTTCTGGCGGCATATCTGGATTTAGCTCAAACGGATACCATTCAATATCGATACGATCTTGCCAGTTGTTTTTAACTACGGCATCTTTAAGGTGTTTAACCCCAATGACGCACCATGGACAGACCACGTCGGAAATAATATCAATTTTGAGTTTCGAATTAGACATACCACTACCTTGTCGGAAATTTTAAAATTCGATTCATTATGAAAGATCCAATGCTACAGTCAAGTTGTAAGTGATCTCGTCGGGTGGCGAATAAAAGGCAAGGAATGGCATGAAAACACAAATAATCAGTGAGAATACCATCATGGTGTATTTTACGAACACCATCGATACTGAAACGTCAGAGAAAGTGACTCAAGCTCTCTATGTTCTGCAAAGCTCGCTGGGTAATGTTATTCTGGATGCGATTCCCTCCTATCATTCAATTCTCATTACCGTCGATATCTTACAAACGAACATGAATGACTTTCAGCAGCAAGTCGAAGCGTTACTTAATCAGCCTCTTTCTGCCTCCATGTCGTTACCGCATTTAGACATCGAATTACCGGTTTATTATGGCGAAGAAGTGGCGTTAGATGCGGCTGAAGTTTGTGCCCATAGTGGTTTGTCATGGTCAGACGTTACAGAAATACATAGTCAGGCAAATTACCGTGTTTATGCGATTGGGTTTGCACCGGGCTTTGCTTATTTAGGCAATCTAGATCGTCGCTTGCAAATACCGAGAAAAAGCACTCCACGGGCACGAGTACCCAAAGGTAGTGTGGCAATCGCAGGGCAGCAAACGGCCGTCTATCCCAAAACATCACCCGGTGGTTGGCATATTATTGGCCGCACCCCAATCTCGCTGGTGGATTTTGAACGAGATAACTTGTCATTTTTCCATATTGGCGCACAAGTTTGTTTTAAAGCTATCTCACGTCAGCAGTTTATCGATATGGGCGGAGAGCTTGATACCGTTGGGCTGCTTGATACGAATAAGAGGGCGAAATCATGACATTAAAAGTACTTAATGCGGGCCCATTAAGCTTATTGCAAGATACTGGACGGATGGGCTTTCAAGGAATAGGTGCAGCAGTCGGTGGGCCAATGGATGAACATGCTTTTCGTTGGGCGAATCATCTACTCAATAATGATGTGAATGCCGCGCAAATAGAGATTACTTTAGGTTTGTTTCAATGCGAGTTTAGCCAACCGACACAAATCGCGCTTACCGGTGCGGATATGCGTGCTGAGCTTGATGGTGAGCTGATCCAGCCTTGGGCCAGCTATCATGTTAAAGCCGGATCGATATTAAAATGTAAAACAGCACGACAAGGCATGCGCGCATATCTAGCTATTCAAGATGGTTTTAAAGTAAGCCAAGTATTAGCAAGTTGTTCTACGGTCATGCGTGATGAAATGGGGGGATTACATCGTCGAGGTGAACCGTTAACCAAAGGAGATGACATTGCTTACCACGCAACCGAGCATACTCTACTGCGCCAAGTGCCAATTGAGTACATTCCGCAATACCCAGAAGTAACCGTAACCACGAATTCTTGCATACTCGATATGATTCCTAGTTACCAATATGAGCAGTTTTCTAAAGTTGCTCGTCAGCGGCTTTTTAACGGCGTATATACCGTCAGCCCACACAGCGATCGCATGGGTTACCGATTATCAGGTGACAAGATTGACTATGATGGTGACAGTTTAATTTCTGAAGGCATAGCGTTAGGTGCGATTCAAATTCCTGCCGATGGTCAACCCATTGTACTAATGGCTGATCATCAAACCATCGGCGGTTACCCTAAAATCGGTTGCTTGACTCGGATGAGTATCAACAAGCTCGCCCAATGCCCTCCGGCTTCGAGAGTTCAGTTTCAATTAATTGAGCGCGATAAAGCAGAGCGACATTATCGAGAAATGTTGAGGTTTTTTAGTGAGTAGTGTTTTCGGCAATATAGATTAGTTATTGCTATCACGAAGAGCAGAATTAAAGATAGCAATTAATGGATTTAGATCTAGTGCTACTCCTGCAATGTTTGCATCCACCCATTCTTGCTGTGAGATTTTCGGCCACTCAATGTCGTAACCTAGAATAAACGTTAGCTCTTCGAAGAAAAAACGCAAAGTACGACCGTTACCTTCTCTAAATGGATGAAGTAGGTTTAATTCACAAAATAAGTTGGCTAGTTCAGGGACTAAATCTGGAGGGCTTACATTAGTTAGATGTGGGATGGTATCGAATAATTTTTTTGCTTCAGGTTCAATTCGTGAAACTGTACAAAATCGAGTACTTCCTTTTGATATATCTATTTCGCGAACTTGACCAGCCCAGTCAAAGAGATCTTGGAATAAGTAACTATGTAGAAATTTGAGGTGGCTAAAATTGAGTTGCTGTAATTCAACGACATTACTTTGATATGCAAGATATCGTTGCATAGTGAAAGCAGTTTCAGCTTCTGCCAACCTATCGAGATCACGAATATTTAAACGATTTATTAAAACATCAGAGTCGTTATAACAATATTTATCGTGTTCGGTACCGTATTTATCTCGCATACTTTTGTTTAAGTTCTGCAATCGATGGAGCTTTTGATTTTTCTTTAAAAGATAACCCTTCGTAGCTTAGACTAGTTTTAAAATTTTCAAAGTTCGGAGCAAATTTTGTTTTACGCTTTGTAGAATTCGATGCTTGTGACATACCTATACTCCTTTTAATGAATTATAACTAAATTGTACATGACTAAATCAAAAGTGTCATGGTGCTGTTTTGTGGGTGTTAAATGGTTTGCTAAATCATCCCTCACCAACACTCGCCACCGTCGTAGGTAGCCTCACCGAAAACTTATTTGCCAGTGAATACATCTCCGGCAGCATACGATAGATTAAGTGCAGCTGTTGTAAGATCAAACGTACGGCTTCTTCATCGCCTTCACGCCATTCACTGAGTTTCTTATCGAGTTCACTATTGAATGTATCTAAGTTGATATCGCCATTTTGATAATAAAGCTGTTGTTCAAGTTGCTCTAAGCTTTCGTGAATCCCTTTATGCGCTTCTAAAATGAGTCGGTGGGTTTCTTTATCATCAATACGTTTGCGGTGCGCGCCTAGTGCCGAGATATAACTGAGCATTGCGTGGTTAAGCGTCAGGAAACGGAAACTTTCATCAATGGCTTTTTTGTATTTATCCGGTTCGGCCAGCATATTGCTGATGGTCGTACTTAAGGTCGAGTCCATCGTGTGGGCGGTGCGTCGGGCTAGACGATAATTCACATCATCACGTTTACCAACACGATACTGAGCGATGATCTGACCAAGATAATTTTTATTGGCTTGTATTGCTTCCGACATCACCCTGTGCAATTTTTTCGCTTCCCAATCAGGCAGGATATAGCGCACCGCAAATACCGCCAAACCACAGCCAATTAAAGTATCAGCAAGGCGGGGTAGGATGACCGCGTAGCCTTCACCGAGCTGATTAAAGCAAAACAAGACCAAGAGAGTAATAAAGGCAGTCGCGGAGCCGTAATTATTCATTCTAAAAGCGAAGAATAGCGTTCCAGAGATAACCAAAAAGACCAGTTGGCTTTCTTGTGAAGGGAATAAGGTTAACAGCGGTACGCCCACGAGTAAGCCGACAATCGTGCCGATAACCCGTGCGGTCAGTTTCTGGCGAGTCGCACTGAAGTTTGGTTGGCAGACAAAGAGACTGGTTAACATGATCCAGTAGCCACGCTCTAATCCAAGTCCTTGGATCACCCCGTAACCCACGGTTAATACAATCGACATACGTAGTGCATGGCGGAACAGCATTGAATCACGATGTAAATTATTACGAATGCGTTGCCACATCACTTTTGGTGTATGAGCCGTCGTGTCATGCAATGAGTAATCGTTCGCTTCGTCGCTGGTGTTTTCTGGCGTGAATTTAGACGCATCAGGGTTACTGACGTTTGATAGCTGCTTTTCTACCGTCACCATATTATTAAATAGGTAGAACAGTTGGCTTAATGGGTATCGCCATTCGGGTTTATTTTGATCTTTAAGGTATTGCATTGAGGCTTGCAGCTCATCGAGTGCCAAAATGGAGTCGCCATCGTATTTATATTGTTTTCCACTTTCTAGTGCCTCAGAGATATCTCGGCAGGCGTTAGCCTGTGTCAGCATTAAATGTTTGAAGCGAAAAAGTACATCACTACGCGAAAAGTGTTCGGCTAAATCTTGGTAACGGTAATGAGTTGAACTGATACGTTCATGGATATCTTGTGCTAAAAAATACAACTGTAAATAACGGTCACTTGGGCCATCCACATGCCCACGCTTAGAACGTGAGAGTAACGTGCTTTTCGCTTGATTTAATGCATTAACTGTAGTCGAGTTCAACTTACTTTCTAAAATACGGTAAGGCTGTGGCGTTAGACCCGATATCGGATGAAATAATGAGCTTTTGGCTTCTAGGTAGTTGGCCAATTCTTCGAATACATTCGCTAACCCTTGTTGAACTGGCTGCATTGGCCAGAATATTTGCCACAACATTGAAAGTAGGTAATACCAAGCTGCACCCGCTAATAACAGAGCGGGTTGGTAGAGAATGTTGTCGTATAGGTGATACCCCAACATGGTATAAATAGCGATTAATAAAGAACCAAAGGCAATACTGGCGTAGCGTGGGCCAATGGCACCAAGCATAATAAAACCAAAGGTGCTAGTGAACAGGCCTATGGCGAACAGTGGTGGATAGGGAAATAGGATCTCGATTGAAAAGGAGGCAATCGCAAAGCAAATAAAAGTTAATATAAGCGCCCGAATGCGGCCCATAAAGTTATCATCGGTTTCTGCTAGGGCAGCGGCAATAATGCCTAAGATCAACGAGGTAATTTCGGTAGTGTATCCGTAATACCAACAAGGTAAGACCACACCTAATAGAGCGATAAGAATTCGAATACAGTAGTTAACCGTTTTATCAGACCAATAGTGTCGGAGTTGTTGCATCGAATTCGTCATAAAGCGCAATAATATTCCTGAAGAAAGAGAGTCTTGTCAGTATAGAGGCCTTTACTTACTCAAACTATACTCTCTTGTAATAACAGCAAAAAAACTTCTCTCTGTTTGATTATAAGCAAGTTTTGAGCCAGCCTGATGGATTTTTATTCGTTTTATTGTAAGTTTGAAAAAGCGATGACCTCAGCCCTCTTCCTTTCACATTAAAACCCGTTAGAATATCGGGATATATTTTTATTCAAAATTTTACTGATCGCATAAGGAAAACTCATGCAATTAAGCGCTAGCCGTTTTGCTCAATTTTTCATTCAAGATGAATACCAACAAGTTGAAGTGAAAGATCAGTGCATTATTTTATCTTCTCCAACCGATGAGCTTCAGATCCCATTTGGCGCCTGGAATGGAGAGGTAACGGTAGAGCGTGGTTTAATTTGGGGCAATTTATATTTTCATGCTCATGAAGAAGAGGAAGATGAACACATTCAATGGCTGGCTCAAGGCCTACCTTGGGTTGATTGTCAACATTTTGCTCAAAGTGTCGTAGGAGAATACCGCCGTTGGCAATTAAACCAAAATGAATCTCTGGCGGAGTTATTACCAAGCTGGCTTCAACAGCTAAAAGAGCTAGTGAATCAACCCGGTTATTTAACACATTCATCGCTTGAGTTCTGGATGAAAGGGATTTCAGATGATCTTGCCAAAAAAGACATGTCACTACCGGAAGTGATACATATTTTCCCAAGTTATAACGAATGGGAAGACGATGGTCAGTTCCAACACAGTAAACCGTCTTTAATGAGTGGTTTGAAACGCTGGCTCACACACCCTAAAGCCTCATTAGAGCAACGCAACCAAACTTGGCTTTCCAATCAAGAAATAGAGTGGAAGTCATTCTTTCAAGAATGTGAACGCTCACCACTGAATGCTTCTCAACAACGAGCGGTGCTATTAAATGATGATCACACCTTGATTTTGGCAGGAGCCGGGTCGGGTAAAACCAGTGTGTTGATGGCGAAAGTAGGTTATCTACTTCAGAGTGGGCAAGCTCAGCCTGAAGAGATGCTATTAGTGGCTTTTGGCCGTGATGCAGCAAAAGAGATGCAACAACGCATCAAAGAAAAGTTTGGCGATCAAGGTGCTCAGATAAAAGTGCAGACCTTCCATCAATTAGGTTTAGATATTATTAAATCGGTTGAAGGCCATCAGGTTGAAATTTCTCCACTCGTCACGACGCCAACCCAAAAGACCGCTTGGTTTTCCCAGTGGCTAAAAACACACTGGATGACAGAAACCAATTTTAAGCGTTGGCAGAAACACTTAGCCGAATGGCCAATTGCCTTTTTGAAAGGGGATGTTGAGTTAGGTTCTCATGTTGAAAATCCAAAATTATTGGCGTGGTTAGAACAGCAAGTCGATCAGCTTTCAGTTTTGCAATTACCAAAGAAACAACTACAAGAGCAGTTAATTGAATTAGAAAATTACCCGCAATTGAATAGTGAGTTAATGTTGGCATGGCCGTGCTACCAAGCGTGGCAAAAAATGCTGAAAGATGAAAATCAAATCGATTTTAACAGCATGATCTCTAAAGCGACTCAGTATGCAGGCAATGGTAAGTTTAAACCGCAATGGCGCTTTATTATGGTGGATGAATATCAAGATATCTCACCAAATCGCTTAGCGCTTTTAGATAACCTCTGCCATAACACCAAGCATAAAATATCTCTAGGTGAAACGACCACGCAACAACCGTGTTCATTATTTGCGGTTGGCGATGATTGGCAGGCGATTTATCGTTTCGCAGGGGCGGATGTGAACTTAACCACTGGTTTTAAAAAGCGTTTCCCTAATGCGCAGATTCATTACCTAGACACCACTTATCGTTTTAATAACCAAATTGGTGAAGTGGCAAATCGCTTTATTCAAGCCAACCCTTATCAATTAGAAAAAACCTTAAATAGCCATAAGCAGCAAAAACAAAAAGCGGTGACGATTGCGCCTATGCATACGCTCGAAGCTCTTTTAAGTGACTTAAACAGCCAAGTGAAATCTCGCAAGAAAGTGTTGGTGCTAGGCCGTAATCATTACCATGAGCCGAGCGATTTAAAGACACTACAAAAACTCAACCTACATTTAGATATTGAATTTAAAACCTGTCACGCCAGCAAAGGGCAAGAAGCCGATTATGTGGTGATTGTGTCGGTTGATGAAGGGCAGTTCCCAGCGGTTGAACGTCAGCAGCATTTGCATGATGCGTTGTTATCTACCGGTGATGTGTTCCCGAATGCTGAAGAACGTCGCTTGTTCTATGTGGCGATGACCCGAGCGAAAGAGAAGGTTTGGGTTTTACATAACGCCAATCCATCGACGTTTATCAAAGAGTTAAGAGCAAACCGTTATCCGGTGGTGGTGAAAAAGCGCTAAAACACACTGCTAAGTTGAATAAAAAGGAAAGCCGATAAATGTCAATTTATCGGCTTTCTTTGTTTGGTCAGTTGTCTATTTTTAAATGTTTATGCCTCAAAGGCGTTTGGCGTAATCAACCCCATCCCCGCTTCCCCTTATATCAACTTTTGCTGCCAAGTGGCTTCATATATCAAGGGGAAGAGCTGATCGTTGTCGCCGTTACTTTCATTTTTATCTCAATCAGCCCGCGGTGAGTGTTTTTTGAAACCGTCATTCTAGCCGAGCCTAATCGAGAGCTGGAATCTACTAATCTCGCGCTGAATATTGGAATGTTTCTCTTTACGCAGATAACACTAAACAACAAGCGATCACAAATCACTCCCTCCCTTTATCAATGAAAAATACATGGTATCAAGATTTACAGCCAAGGGAGGGCTGGGGCTGTCTCTTGATCACAAATCAAAAATGAAGTCTTGGGTTATTCGATATCCTTCAACCAAAGTCTGCAACTTAAACCATCCTTCCCATAGGGTGATCCAACTTATTCTCCCTGTTAGTTTACTATTGTTCCAACCTGCTAATTTACCTAGGCTAATGTAAGCCCAATGAATATTGGGCGTTAATTTAGGAGGTTGTACACCTTCAACTTTTATCCAAAGTAACTTCCACTCCAAAGGCGTCAATAGTGTTTCACAACTGGTATTTTTAGCTTTATCTTTATTTAACCCTACATACCTAAGCTGCTGAATCCTAATAGCAATAAATGACAATATGACAGTCATTTTTTCAAGGCTATTTTTTGTCTGCATGCGTAATGATTCGACTTTTGTCCCCCCAGACTTCCAAGCTTTATGGTAGTCCTCAATTAGCCACCTTTTCTCATAGAACTCTATGATTCGCTTTGCGTCATCAGCATTATTGATTTTTTCAGAAGTCAATAAATGCCATCTCAATGGCTCTTTAGAGCCAGTTGAGTTCTCATGGCAGCCAACATAATAAAGACTTATATCTTCAAGATTACCGCGCTTATTCCCCGGAACTTTTAATGTAACAGGTGAGTATTTGATATCGCAGTTTACTAATCTCTTTTTCCTAGCTGCTGAGGTTTTTGTTGCGCCTCTTTGAGATATGCAAATTGTTCTTTGAGCAACACTGACTAAATTTTCTGAAAAAGAATAGAGTTTATTGTTTTCCTCTGTGAGTCTCCGACTTTGCATCGAACGAACAACAAAACGATGGTTATTTTGAGTTTTATATCGAAGATATTCATAAATATCTGCTTCACGATCGCAGACAGATATAACTTTACTCATATTCGATTTAAGTCTCTTGGCAACATGAGTTGAAGCTCTTTGCCATTTAAAGCTTTCTTTATCTTCATATTTATATTCTAAATGTTTACTTCCTCTACCATGAGAGGAGAGGCTTCGGCACCAACGCTGTTGTTCGATAAGGCCCACAACATTTTGTTCATTTGGTGCAAATAACAATACAGAATGAGCCATCATCCCCCTAGCTTTTGTACTATTCCCTAAAGGGCCAAGTTCAGGGTTGACGGATTTATAACTGAAATTAAGGGATGTTGTATCTTCTAAAGCAAGCAATAAATCATAATTGTTAACGAGCTCTGCTGTAGTGTTAAATGCTGACGTTTCAATATCTTGAGCCTTAATTTTTTCATTTCGAATAAAGCGATAAGCAGCCTCAATTTTGTCCGATGTTTGTGATGATTTTACTACCGACATACCAATGTTACTGACTAAGTCAGTAACTAAAGTAACGAGTCGTTTTGTCCGTCTTTTATCACCTAGCTCAGCATTACCAAAATTATTCTGTGCCCACTCAGCAGCTTTGACAATCATGTTTATTCCTTAATTCAGACTCATCAATGGAAGATCTGATCTATGAATGTCGTTAAAGTTCCAGAAATAATGATTTGTGTATAAGAGACAGGGGCTGGGGAGGGTTGATGTGAGTGACTTATTTATGCCCCAAGCCAAGTTAAACTCAATACGCCGGTCGCCATCAATGAAGTCAGTGTGGTTACTCCAGTTGGCAAAATAGCGCCAGAATTGCTCTGACGCTTGATTTAGAAATTGAAAGTTAGGTAGGGTTCTAGATAGAGATCCAGATTAACCAGGGTGCCCATCCGCTCTTGGGGTAAGTAACATTTTGCCAAATTTAAACACAAAAAGAGCAAAAGCGTAGATCCACAGCGCGGCTGAAATATTCACCAATGTGAACAAGTGTTCAGGCCATATTGCCACCCCAAAGCCACGAATAACCGCTGCGATTACAACCGCTAAAAAGGCATGCCACATACTCGGCCCTTCATAAATCGCACGTCCTGTATGACCCATGGTCACTCGGGCGATCATCGCAAGAATGACACCACCAATCGCACCAATGGCAAATACATGGATCATGTTGTGGGCAAAGAATTGTCCGTTCGGTAGTAGGTTAAATGAGGCCAATGCTTTAAAAAGTAAGCCGACTGGAATACAAGCATACGAAGCGTGTAGCGACCAAACTAGGGGCTCTTTATAAGTCGTCCAAGGTTTCCAGCGTAGAAAGCGAATAGCCTGAAATAAGGCCGCGATAAGCATGAGATAAGGCCCAATAGTGCTAAATGTGATAGGGAAAAAACTTAAAACAAACAGCATGACTAACGGAGTATTGGCAAACGCATCTAACCAAATGAGGGTTGGTGGTTTTTCAAATTGCATCTTACGAGCCGTAAAGAAGGGGATCACCCGTCCACCCATGATCGAAATCAGCAAAACGAACCACCAGATCATCGCTTGCCAAACCGCAATGCTTGGAAAAGGAGGCATGCCTTTGATGGTGGCGTAGCTGGCAAAGTTCGCCACAATGGCCAACACAAAGAAAGGAAGGAATATCAGGTTGCGGTAGCCTTTTGCTTTGATCACTCTAATCGAGATCTCGTAGGCAACGACGACTAAAAATAACGCTTCAATTGAAGAGGTTAACCATAGAGGAACCGGAGCCCAAAACAACAACCTAGGTAATAACCAAAGCAATAATACAAACCCGAGGCGCTTATCTTTGGTGCCATTGATGCCTGTCCAGTTTTGAACGGCGGTTAATAGAAAACCCGCCACAATCGCCATGGCAAAACCAAAGATCATCTCATGTACATGCCACCATAATGCAGGGACTTGTAGTGTGTTTGGTTGGCCATGTTGAAAGGCGTAGACCCAAACGGCAATGGCAATGGCGGCATATAAACTGCCTAATAAAAAGAAGGGCCTAAACCCTAAACGTAACATAGGGAGAATTTTCTCTTCTTTACTTTTGTCGGTGATATTCATCATCAATAGTGATCTCTAAAAAGTGCGTATGGAAAATTGATTTACCACTATGACTAAGCATTTTTCATGCCATATTTAAGTTATTGATTTTATTTAGTTATGGTTGTTTTTAGATAAAAATGATGTTGTTAATTTCACATCATTGCTATAATCGACACAATTCCATTTGTTAAGAGAGTTAACATGTCTCAATCAATCGAACAGGTTTTGCTCAATATTGCGGTTAATCTGAATGCCCATCAGCCCACTTATCGACATTATCAAAAGCTACTTGATGGGTTGCAGCAGGTTCTACCGTGTGATGCGAGTGCTTTGTTTATTTTAGATGATGCACAAAATTTAGTGCCAGTGGCGATTAATGGTTTATCGATGGCGGTATTGGGGCGAAAATTCTCACCGCAGGAGCATCCTCGGCTTGAGATGATCATGCAAAGTCGTTTACCGGTTCGATTTCCTGAAAGCTCAAGCTTGCCGGATCCGTTTGATGGGTTACTCAGTGAAGATGATGAAGCCAGCATTGATGTGCATTCTTGTATGGGATGTAGCTTATATGTAGGAGAAGCGCTGGTTGGCGTCCTGACTATTGACGCATTGGCGTCGGGCGCCTTTAAAAAAGTCACTGATGACACGATTGCCACCTTTGCTGCGCTCGCGGCGGGCATTGTGCGTAACATCAGCTTGTTTGAAGCACTTGAAAAAGCCAATCATCAACAGCGTTCAATCAACCAGCTGCTTATCGATGAAGCTCGTGATAAAGGCGGTAAGTTGGTTGGGGTCAGCCCACAAATTGTTCAGCTACGTAATAGCATTAAGATGGTCGCGCAATCTAACTATGCCGTATTAATCAGTGGTGAAACCGGTACAGGTAAAGAACTCGTGGCCCATGAAGTGCATGCGCAAAGTAGCCGCTGTGATAAACCTATGGTGTATGTTAACTGTGCTGCTTTGCCGGAATCTATCGCGGAAAGTGAGTTGTTTGGTCACGTCAAAGGCGCGTTTACTGGCGCTAACTCTCACCGCGCAGGTAAGTTTGAGTTGGCCGATGGAGGCACTATCTTTTTAGATGAAATTGGAGAGCTGCCACTATTGCTGCAAGCTAAGCTGCTACGAGTGATCCAACAAGGTGAAGTGCAGCGAGTGGGGGCCGATCATAACAGTATTATTGATGTTCGAATCATTGCGGCTACCAATCGAGATCTCGATAAAGAAGTGGAAGAACAGCGATTTCGCTCCGATCTTTTCCATCGCTTAAATGTTTTCCCAATTCATGTACCACCATTACGTGAAAGAGAGGGCGATATTGCTGTGTTGGTTGGCCATATTCTCGACCGTATTCGTAGTCAATTCCAAATTAAGACTCTGCACCTTCACCCTAGAGCATTGGCAATATTGGAAAAACAACCCTGGCTTGGTAATGTTCGTGAACTTGAGCATTCCTTGATGCGCGCGGGTCTTCACGCCGTTCAAGATAAAGCTGAATTAATTAAACCTCAGCACTTTACCAGTGAGTTTGTTGATATTCCCAAACGTCAACATTCCTCACAATCTAGCTTGGCTATGCCTAATGAACCGATCGCCTTAAGACAAGCCGTGGAAGCATACCAAAAGCAACTGATTGAGCATGCCTTGAAGAAAAATGATGGCGTGTGGGCGAAAGCGGCGCAATTCTTACAGGTGGATCGAGGGAATCTATATAAACTGGGTAAGAAGTTAGGCTTATAGAGCTCAGTATGAATCAGAATAGGGAACCGAATGATCAATATAAATTCAGTGAAAATTTGATATGTGTATTGATATTTTATCAATGAAGCCCCATTCTGTTGGGGAATTAACTTCTGAAGAGCTAAATGTGAGCGTCATTCGGTTTCTATTATTGTGTATTTGCTTCGTTGGCATCAGCTTGGTGGGAATGGCTCCTGCCAAGGCAATGCACACCTCTCATTTACAATCGGTTAATTTATCTACAGATGATGGCTCTTTTGAAGTGAGTTCTCTTGCTCCTATTTCTTTAGCTCAAGGTGAGTCGCCGACATCTAAGGTTCCACCTTTGTCGGTATCGAATTCGCATAACCTACCTAGTGTTACTTTATCTCATTCTCTCGATGTTACTTCTTCGAGTGATTTAAGCCATCCTATTTATGTTAATGGTTTCTCTCTGAGATTTTCCCATGGAAACTTTAACAGCGATGAACTGGCCCCTGATTATGTGAAGGTCTTTGAATTTTCAGAAGTGTCATTTGCTTCAAGTGCTCGACATTATGTTGAACGCTTTACTCCTCAGCATCAGTGGATGATGCACATCAACTCCCAATCATTGCGTCTTTCTGCTTGGAAAGACAGCAACCTACAGTATATACCTCAGCAATACGCCCATTTATTTGCCTAACCTAGGTTGAGTGATTTTTTAATCCTCTAACATCCGTTTCGGCCGTTATTATTGCGCTATTTTTTTGCGAATACTTGTTACGCAATCGCATGATAATTCGGCTACTTTGCGACGGTTCTATTTCATCATTCTGAGTCTTTATACGGCGTAGAAGGAGTAGAACTTGCCGCTGAGTCATTAACGCCCGATGTCTCAAATCGTGTGTTGATGATCTAATTAGGTAAATAAAATGAATGCACATAAATCTCGCGCTTCTGCTCGGCGCACCTTAAACCAATACTCTTATTGGCAGTATGCGGTACTGATTGTCACTATTTCTATTATGTTATTAAGTGCCTTACCTTCTTGGTTTGGTGAATCTCCTGCGCTGCAAATTAATCAGGGCAGTGATTTAGTCAGTGAAACTAATCAGGGAAAATATGCTCAATTAGAACCATTGAAACTACAACAAGCCCTGACTAAACAAGGGATTGAATTAAAAGAAATCAAGCAAGATAAAACCACCACGTGGGTCATATTGTCGGACTCAGAGCAAATGGCACAGGCCAAAAAAGCGTTGCTTGAGATGGTTGGTCAACAAGGGAAAGGTAAGGGTATTCAAGTGGCTTTAGCGTCGGTACCTAATGCGCCTCAATGGTTAACTAGCCTTGGTTTTAAACCGATTTCACTCGGATTGGATCTGCGTGGCGGGGTGCAATTTCTACTCGATGTGGATATGGATTCAGTCTACCAAAATCAAATTGATGAAATGCAGCAAGGGATCAGCCATTTCTTGATGGATAACCAATTACGTCGAGCCAAATTCAGTGATATTTCACAGGATGGATTGACGGTGACACTTGCCAGTGCAAGACAAATAGAGCCGCTACGTGATTTTATTCATGGGCAATATCCGAATTGGAAAGTGATCAATAAGGATAATCGGCTTACTTTAACTCGCTTGGAAACCGAAAGTGTCGCGTTACGTAATTTAACCGTTCAGCAAAATTTGCAGATTATGCGTAGCCGAATTGAAGAATTAGGCATCACAGAAGCGTCGGTACAGAGGCAAGGTGATCAACGCATTCGTATTGAACTCCCTGGGGTGCAAGATCCCGCGCAAGCGAAAAACGTAATAGGTGCAACGGCCAGCTTGGCGTTTTATGAAGTACTGAATACCCCATCAGAGGGCGGAAAAACCTTGCCGGATCAAAATGGTCAGTTGGTTCGGGTGAAATCATCGCCGGTATTAACGGGTGAACATATTGTTGATGCGCGAGCTAATTTCGGCGAAATGGGCATGCCAGAAGTGAACATTAGTTTGGACGGGCAAGGGGGAAAAATGATGGCCGATTTCTCTGGTCGTCATATTGGTAAGCCAATGGCAACCGCGTATAGCGAATATTCACGTAATGAAAAGGGGGAAGTCGAACAAACTAATAAGATTATTAGTGTCGCGACCATTCAATCTGCTCTTGGCTCTAAGTTCCGCATTACAGGGGCGGGCTCAATGCAAGATGCCCAAAGTTTAGCGCTATTACTCAGAGCGGGTTCATTAACGGCGCCAGTGACCATAGTGGAAGAGCGCACGATAGGACCAACACTAGGGGCGGAAAATATTACCAACGGCTTTTCTGCCTTAGCATTAGGTTTAGGCATGACATTGTTGTTTATGGCGGTTTGGTATCGTCGATTAGGTTGGATTGCAAACGTCGCATTATTAGCCAACATGGTGATGTTATTTGGCTTGCTGGCTTTAATTCCGGGGGCGGTATTGACCTTACCCGGCATTGCAGGGTTAGTGCTTACCGTTGGTATGGCGGTCGATACTAACGTGCTTATTTTTGAGCGGATCCGAGATAAATTAAAAGATGGGAATAGTTTAGCTAAGTCGATAAATGATGGATTTAGCAGTGCAACCAGCACAATTTTCGATGCGAACTTTACCACCATGATCACTGCTATCGTGTTGTATTGCATTGGTAATGGGCCAATACAAGGCTTTGCTTTAACACTTGGGCTCGGGCTTCTGACCAGCATGTTTACTGGGATTTTTGCTTCTCGCGCAATGATCAATTGGTTTTGGGGTAAAGACACCCGCCGTAATGTGAGTATTTAATCATGAGTCAATTAATCAATATGAAAAATGCCAATAAATGGCGTTATGGCACCAGTGTCATTTCTATTTTACTTATGTGTGTTGCGTTGTTTTTCATTACTACAAAGGGCTTTAACTGGGGGTTAGACTTTACTGGTGGTGTGGTGAGTGAGATTCAATTGAACCCACATATCACCAACAGTGAATTGAGCCCATTATTAGAAGCAGGGTTAGGCCAAAAAGTCAGTGTGGTGGCAGGTGAAGAGCAAGGGCGTTGGATTATTCGCTACAGCATTCCTGAGAGTACTCAGCAGGCTGTGGCATCAATTGAAACACTACTCGCGCCATTACACGCCGATACCAAAGTGTTGAATACCAGCATTGTAGGACCTCAAGTTGGCCAAGATCTGGCTGAACAAGGCGGCCTGGCTTTGCTTGTTTGTTTGCTGTGTATCATGGTGTATCTAAGTGTTCGATTTGAGTGGCGTTTAGCGCTAGGGTCGCTGGTAGCATTACTGCATGATGTTGTGTTTGTGCTGGGTTTCTTTGCGTTAAGCCAGATGGAATTTAACTTAACCGTGCTCGCCGCCATTTTGGCGATCTTAGGTTACTCGTTGAATGACTCCATCATCATTGCCGACCGCATTCGTGAATTGTTGAGAATGAAACCGAAAGTCGCCACTGCGGATATCAATAACCAAGCCATCGCAGCAACATTTAGCCGCACCATGATCACTTCAGGAACGACGCTATTAACGGTTTCAGCCTTGTGGTTACTCGGTGGTGCGCCGTTGGAAGGTTTTTCTATTGCAATGTTTATCGGCATTATGACCGGAACCTGGTCGTCCATTTCAGTTGGTACTTCTTTACCTGAAGTGTTGGGATTAAAAGCTGAACATTATCAAGTGATTGAGGTATCCGACACACCATAAATATAAAAAATAGCTCTTTTACTGCACATTCATTTATCGCGCGGTAAAAGAGCTTGCTTAGTTCTGATATGAGGTAGTTAATTTTTGATGTAAAAATAACATCGTTATGTTGTAATTATAACAACGATACTGGTGGTTAATGACTTGTTAAATTGAATTAAATCAATAATTTAAAAGTTGGCACGCAAAGTGCAGTACAGAAGTGAATTTGTTATGAGTCCCAAAAGAGTGGGGCGATGATGTTAATCATTACTGGAGCTTTAAATTATGTTTTGTATTCAATGTGAACAAACGATCCGTACACCGGTTGGCGATGGCTGTTCTTACGCGCAAGGTATGTGTGGTAAAACCAGCGAAGTGTCTGACTTACAAGATATCTTAGTCTACGTATTGCAAGGTGTGTCTTTCTGGGCGGATCTTGGTCGCAAGTTTGACATCATAGATTCAGAAGTGGATGAGTGGGCACCTCAAGCTTTCTTCTCGACGTTGACCAATGTGAACTTCGATGCGGATCGTATTGTTGAATTTTCTAATCAAGCGTATGCGTATAAGTTACGTTTAGAAGAAAAAGTACGTGCAGCGGCGACCTTATCCAATGAAGCATTACCTGAGTTAACGCCAGCGGCTCAATTTGCTCTACCCACCTCACGTGAAGAATTATTAAAATATGCGCCTCTTGCCGCGGTGAACCGTGGTCATGAAACCGTCGATCCAGATGTCATGGGCTTACGTTTATTATCTCTATACGGGCTAAAAGGTGCGGCGGCTTATATGGAGCATGCGCGCGTACTTGGCCAAACAGAAGAAGCGGTTTTTGCTGAGTATCACCAAATTATGTCTTGGTTAGGCTCTGAACCTCAAGATCTACAAGCGTTACTTGATTGCTCGATGCAAATTGGTTTGATGAACTACAAAATCATGGAAATGCTTGATAAAGGTGAAACCGATACTTTCGGTCATCCTGCGCCTACTCAAGTGAATGTTAAGCCTGTCAAAGGCAAATGTATCTTAGTATCAGGCCATGACTTGCACGATCTTGAAAAAATCCTGCAACAAACTGAAGGCAAAGGCATCAACGTTTACACCAACGGTGAAATGCTGCCCGCTCACGGCTATCCTGAACTCAATAAATATCCTCACCTAGTCGGTAACTACGGCAGTGCTTGGCAGAATCAACAAAAAGAATTTGCTAACTTCCCTGGTGCGATCGTGATGACGTCTAACTGTCTGCTTAACCCTGAAGTGGGTCAATATAATGATCGAATCTTCACCCGTAGCATCGTAGGTTGGCCAAACGTGACTCACATTGTGGGTGATGATTTTTCAGAAGTGATTGACTGTGCATTGGCGCAAGAAGGCTTCAAACACGATGAAATTGAACACATGATCACGGTTGGTTTTGGTCGTAATGCATTGATGGAAGCGGCACCGGCGGTTATTGATCAAGTGAAGCAAGGTAATATTAGCCACTTCTTCTTAGTCGGTGGTTGTGATGGTGACAAAGTGGAGCGTAACTACTTCAACGAGTTTACGAAACAAACCCCAGATGACAGCCTAATTTTAACGCTGGCTTGTGGTAAGTTCCGTTTCAATAAAGAACAACACGGTGAAATCAACGGTATTCCTCGTCTATTAGATGTGGGTCAATGTAATGACTCTTACTCCGCCATCCAATTAGCGCTTGCATTGGCCAAAGAGTTTGATTGTGGCGTAAATGATCTTCCACTGACTTTAGTGCTATCTTGGTTCGAGCAAAAAGCCATTGTGGTGCTATTAACGCTTCTTGCGTTAGGCATTAAAGGTATCTACACCGGTCCAACCAAACCTGCATTCTTAACCGATAACCTAATGGCTGTGATGCAAGAGAAGTTTGATCTACGCGGAATCTCAACGGTTGAAGCGGATATGAAAACAATCTTGGGCGAGAAAGCCGCTTAATTGTTTTAGCGTTATGTAATCGACGTCATTTCGGGTATCAACAATGATGACTCGAAATGACGTTCATATTTGCAATTCTTAAGAGAGATCGAATGACATGAACCCATTTGAATGGCCAGACAATCAACCCGCCACCTTTATTTGCCAACGTAAATGGCAGGAAACACCCAATTGCGTTAGCGTCACTTTAGTGGCCGACAATCAGAATTCAGAAACGGTATTTGACTTTATTCCCGGTCAATTTATCACGCTGGGCATTGAGGTAGAAGGTAAGACGGAATACCGCGCCTATTCATTAAGTTCAATGCCTCATCAAAGCGAATTACAACTGACCATTAAACGCGTTGATGGTGGCAAAGTTTCCAACTATATCGTGGATTCTTTACAAGAAGGTCAAACCGTTTCAGTGTTAAAACCGGCTGGAGAATTTCATATCGAGCAACCGCATGGCGACCACATTGTATTGCTCAGTGCAGGCTGTGGCATCACACCAGTAATGTCGATGGCGAAAACTCTACTAGCGGATAAAACGGATACCACAGATATTCACTTTATCCATGCGGCAACAGAACTTGAGCAAGTGATTTACCATCAAGAATTACTAGAAATGGCAGCGTCACATGAGCGTTTTCACTTTGATGTGATGTTAGAAAATGCCCAAGGATCAGAATATTTAGAAGGGCGCTTAACACAAGCAGCGTTAAAACAATATTGCCCTGATATTGCGGAGCGTAGTGCATTTTTATGCGGCCCAATTGGTTTTATGAGCGCGATGCAAGAAAACTTATCGGAGCTGGGCATGAATATGGATAACTTTTATCAAGAAAGTTTCACGTCTGCTGAATCAGAACAACCAGAAGTAATGCTGGAACCGGGAGTAATATTGAATAGCGATGCCGATAAAGCGCAAGCCATCAGTAATGCAACCGTATTTGTACCAGCCTTTGGCGCTCATGCCGAAGCGAAAGTGGGGAGTGCATTGATTGATGCATTAGAAGCGGCCAAAGTACCCGTCATTGCCGCATGCCGAAGTGGCATTTGTGGTTCTTGTAAGTGTCGTGTCGTCAAAGGCGAATTTACTCGCACTAGTACCGCGACTTTAACGGAAGATGAAATCGATAATGGCGTTGTTCTGGCGTGTTCGTGCCAAGTTGAGTCGGATGTTGAAGTCGCGTTAAACTAACAATTTCATTCTTCGTGAGAAATATAAAAGGGTCGCTATCAATGAAATGGTAGCGACCCTTTTTCGTATAAATGAGCGATATAGATTTAAACTACTTCTGAAGCTTTTCTTTTGCTTCTTCTACCTTTGAGTAATCCAAACCCAACTCATCTACCGCATCTTTAATTAACGCTGGGTTTTGCATTACCTGAGCCATTAACATTTGAAGTTTGTCTTGCGGTAAACCGAGTTGGCTAATGGTTGCCATTGCCGCTAATGGGTTTTCTGTGAGTTGTTGAAAAATATCACGGATTTGCTCGTCGGCAATATTGTGTTCTTTCAGTAACGCTAAAATTGGGTTCATGATGCTCTCTTATGAGTGTGAAAATAGATGGGCGTATTTTATACCTAAGTGGCTTCAAGATGCTATTTGAAGTCACTTAGGTTGAAGTCATTTAGGAGAATTTATCTATACGGCGACTATTTTAAATTACCGCCGATCCCAATGCTTGGGTTGACATAGACTGGGCCAATTTTAAATGGGGCGCCTATATCTAAACTTGCGTAAGGAGTACAAGAGGCGAGTAATACCACTGTTGCAGCAGCAATAATCATACGTTTGATATTTTTCATTATTTCATCTCCTGTATAACAAATCCTGCACCCGCTGGATCGCGAATGATTGCGACTGTACCGTTACGAACTTCTTTGGTAGGTGCCATTAACACATGTCCGCCATTGAGCTCGATTTTTTCAACCGTTGCGTTGATGTCAGAGACTTTGATGTAATTCACCCATGTCGTTGGAACCTCAGCATTAGGTTTTTTCACAAATCCAAATGCAGGCTGATCATTAATAGCCAAGTATGAATAGCTATGACCTAGCATGGTTTTGTCAGTGCTCTTAAAGTCGCCCAATTTTTGATAGAAGCTCTGACTTTGAGAAATGTTATCTGTCCAGATTTCTTGCCAAATCCAATTGCCGTCTTGTTTCGCAAGAGGTGCAGGGTCGCCGGTAAAGGTATTTAAAATCGAGAAGACGGCACCTTGTGGATCTTGAATTACGGCAAGTTCACCTCGTCCCTTTAATGTGGTTTTCTTGATTAAGGTTTTACCACCAGCCAGTTTTGATTGGCTTAATGTGTTATCAACATTATTGGTTGAGATCACTGGTAGCCAGTAATTGGTGCTGCTGTTACTAGGCATTTTGGCCATGCCAGCAATAGGTTGTCCTTGGTAAGTGATCAGGCTGTAATCATTATTGACGCTTTCAAAATTCCAGCCAAAGACATTGTGGTAGAAAGGTTGAACTTTGTCTGGAGCGGTAGTAGCAAGATCTCGCCAAATGATGGTTCCTACCGCTTTATTATTGCTACTCGCCAATGCCGGGAGAGTGAGAGAAGGGGATTGACTACATGCGTTAACCAATAAAGCCAGTGAGCAGGTGACGGGCACGGTTAGCCATTTCATTGAAAAGGGTTTCATTACATTATCCTTTAGTTTTCATTTACCTATTAAGATAGCATCGAAGGGTATAAATGATCATATTTTATTTAATGTTCAATTGCTCTGCGTTGTTGCGTAAAACAGCGTATACTCGCCACCAAGCACCTTGCTTCTTTTAATTGGAATATCAATGTCAAAATTATTTTTTAAAGGCCGTATTGATGCGCGCCAAAGCCATGTTACGTCTGGCTATAACGTTAAGCGTAATATTAAAGCTGGCAGCACCGAATCACCTTTATCGTTAAGTGTTCAAACTGAAGCACGTTCTTTAGAAGTGTTGGAAATACTTAAGCAACACGATTTGGTTGCAGACATCACGATTGATGACTCACAAAGCGAAAACATTATTGAATTAGAAACGGTGCTAAATAAGCCAACCACAACGACGTTTGAAAAAACGCCAAATCGCAATGATCCTTGCTTATGCGGAAGTGGTAAAAAATATAAAAAGTGTTGCGCATAGCCGCCAACCATTATCGATGTAATATCCAAGCAATAAGGTGAATGTGATGAGCATTTGCCTTTTTTTATGGTGGTATTTCATCGTGTAAATAGCGGACAAAAAAAGGCGGGCCTATGATACCCGCCAAAAAATGAGGAAGCGTTAATTGTGGGGTTATACCAATCGTACTAATTATCTGATCATCCTTGCTACGCAATTTTTGACCATCTAATTAGTGTGATTGGTATTAATTCACTGCCTCAATTTTTGTTTGATTGGTCGATTGCACATTTCGACGCCGCTCGGAAAGGACGACGAGCAAACGTTGTAGACCAATGAAACAAAACAGCAAAATCCCGATGATGATCTTGGTCCACCAAGAACTTAAGGTGCCATCAAAGGTGATATAAGTTTGGATTAAGCCTTGGAGCAGTACGCCGAATAGCGAGCCGAACACGGTGCCAACACCTCCCGATAGCAAGGTTCCACCAATCACTACTGCCGCAATGCCATCAAGCTCTACACCGACCGCGGCTAATGGGTAGCCCGCTGAGGTGTAAATCGCAAACACAATACCGGATAGTGTCGCCAGCAAACTCGATAACATATAAATGCGAATGTTGGTTTGACGAACAGGCACGCCCATTAACGCGGCAGACTGAGCATTACCACCAATCGCATAGACGTTATTACCAAATCGAGTCCGATGGGCGAGATAAATCCCAAAGGCCACCACTGCCAACATGATGATAGCGATTAAGCTTAGTCGACCGCCTCCCCAAATCTTCCACGAGGCACGAGATAATTCTCTAAACATGGGATGTACGATTGGAATCGATTGTTCAGAAATAATAAAACTAGTACCGCGCAAAAAGAACATGCCAGCTAAGGTAATGATGAAAGGCGGGATTTTTAAAGTATCAATTAGCCAACCCATCATCGCACCAAAGATTGCCCCCATCGCCAATACAATTGGGATCGCGACCACAGGATTAATGCCCCAATCCCCGACCATTTTGGCAAGAAATACCCCGGTAAAGGCAATCACTGCACCAACGGAAAGATCGATGCCGCCTGAGAGGATCACAAAGGTCATGCCGACGGCAATGATTCCGAGAAACGCATTATCAGTTAAGATATTACAAATGACTCGAGTGGTTAAAAACGCTGGGTATTCAACCAAACAAATGACATAACCGAGAATAAAGACCCCGATAGTGATCATTAAAGGTAAATGGCGTTTGATCATGACTTACCTCGCTTTAATGAATTTAAAACCGTAGATGATTGCAACACCAAAACGACTAAGACCACTAACGCTTTCACGATTTGGTTCCATTGCGGTTGATATCCAGAAAGTAATATTCCAGTGTTTACCCCTTGAATAATCAGCGCGCCCACTAAGGCGAGGAATAAATGAAAACGTCCCCCCATTAATGCGGTTCCGCCAATGACAACGGCTAATATGGCATCCATTTCAAGCCATAACCCTGCATTATTGGCATCGGCTCCTCGAATATCGGCGGCGACAATAATGCCGGCAATCGCAGCCATCAAGCCGCTTAACATGTAGGTTGAAATCACAATAACCGGGGTGTTTACGCCAGCATTTTTGGCAGCGCGGATATTAATCCCGACCGATTCAATAAATAAGCCGAGTGCGGTTTTTTTGGTAAGTAGCCAGATAAACAAAGTACACAGTAATGTGATAACGACTGGGGTTGGGAAGTAGAGGAAAGAGCCACTGCCTAACCATGCTAAAGCGTCGTTATTGAAGGTGATGATTTGCCCCTCGGTAATTAGCTGAGCAACACCGCGTCCGGCAACCATTAAAATTAATGTGGCCACAATAGGCTGGATTTTAAACACCGCGACGAGGAAACCATTCCATAATCCACAAACTAAGCCTGCGGCCAATGACGCTAAAATAACGATGGGAATTGAGTAGCCTTGCGAAGCTAAACTTGCCATGGTTGCACCGCTGATCGCCATCACTGCGCCAACGGATAAATCGATTCCGCCAGTCGCGATCACGAGTGTCATACCGAGGGTAAGCAGGGCAACAGGAGCGCAGCGGTTCAAAATATCAATGACACTACCAAACAAACGACCATCTTGGATGTGAATAGAAAAGAAACCATCTGAGACAATACTGTTGATGAGCAGCACTAAAATTAAGGCCGCAATTTGTGGTGCGCCTTTCGGTATTTTGAATTTGAACTTCGACGGCTGATTTGGTTTTGGCTTAAGAGAATGTTGAACTGTTTGAGACCTCATGCGGCACCTCCTTGGGCAATGGCTTGCATGATGGCAGGAACCGTTAATGTTTCGGTTGGAATTTCAGTGACTTGTTTCTTGTCTCTCAGCACAATCACTCGGTCAGCATAACTCACCAATTCTTCAAGTTCGGAAGAAATAACCAGTAAAGCGAGTCCGTCCGCGCAAAGTGATTCGATTAAACGGATGATTTCTGCGTGTGCACCTACGTCAATGCCACGAGTGGGTTCATCTAAAATAAGGAATTTAGGTTTGGTTAATAACCAACGAGCGAGCAGTGCTTTTTGCTGATTACCACCAGACAGAAACTCGATCGGTTGTTCCATATTTGGGGTTTTAATGCCCAGTTGTTTTATAAAGCGATTGGCGATGTCTTCTTGTTCTTTTTGCGAAATAGGGTTGAACCATCCACGTTGTGCTTGCAGCGCGAGGATAATATTTTCTCGTACCGAAGCGGCGCCAATGATGCCATCGGTTTTTCTGTCTTCAGGGCAAAAGCCTAAACCTGCACGCGAAGCTTTTCTAGCCGAATGAATCGTGATCTTTTCGCCTTTAAAAGTACATTGGCCGCTGTCATTGGGTTGAATGCCGAAAATGACTTCCGCGGTTTCAGTTCGACCAGAGCCCAGTAAGCCTGCAAGTCCAACGATCTCTCCGGGATAGACATTAAGATCAAATGGGTGAATGGTGCCTTTTTTACCGTAATGGCTAAGTTGGATAGTTGGCGTGTCGCTTAAACGAGTTTTGCCGGCACGTCTAAGCGCATTATCAGCAAGATCTTTACCTAACATCATTTTGATTAATTCGATTCTAGGTAGCTCTTTGGTGACTCGTGTTCCTATGAATTGGCCATTACGTAAAACGGTAATGCGGTCAGACACTTCATAGACTTGCTCAAGAAAGTGAGTAATGAAAATTAAGCTGATCCCTTGTTGTTTCAAGTCGGTCATGATGCGAAATAGCATCTTTACTTCATTGTTATCGAGGCTGGCCGTTGGTTCATCTAAGATCAATATTTTGGCAGATAAAGACACTGCCCGAGCAATTGCAATCACTTGCTGAATGGCTACGGAAAAGTGGTTAAGAGGCTGGGTGACATCAATATTCAAGCCATATTTTTTGACCAGTGTTTTGGATTTCTCGGTCATGGTTTTACGATCCACGAATCCCCATTTCATGGGTTCATGGCCGATAAATAAATTATCGACGACCGACATATTCGGCAATAAATTAACTTCTTGATAAACGGTACCAATGCCGAGTTGTTGGGCGTGCGAAGTATCGGTTGGATTGATCGGTTGATTTTCTAATAACACCTCGCCGCTATCTTTTTGATAAACGCCAGTGAGTACTTTAATGAGTGTGGATTTACCTGCGCCATTTTCGCCCAGTAATGCCATGATTTCGCCATGCTGTAATTCAAAATCAACATTATCGAGCGCGCGTACTCCAGGAAAGGATTTAGAAATCCCTTTTGTTTGAAGTAGGGGTATTGCTGAGCGTCCTTGCTCAGATTGAATCTGTGACATAGTGACTCCGTTAATGCTCTTTTAACAAACTCGAGCATGATTTTTCCTTCAACGGGCTAAATATTGATATGCATGTAAGGTTGATGGTTGAAGCTCGCTATTGATTCACTTGCGAACTTAACCATCACCTTACATGTTTATTGATTTCAAGCTGCGTGAGTGATACGCGTTGAATATCGATTAATATCCCATGTCTTTTTTCAGAGCGAGCTGCTCTTTTGCACTATCTGGCTCAAATAGTTTAGATTCCGTTTTGATGTGTTTTGGTGGCACCGTACCATCTTCTTTGTATTTAATGAGCGCATCATAAGCAGGGCCAGCCATGTTTGGTGTGAGCTCTACGGTGGCATTAGCTTCACCTGCCATCATGGCTTTAAAGATGTCTGGCACACCATCAATGGAAACGATATAGATATCTGAACCTGGTTTTAATCCCGCTTCTTTTATCGATTGGATTGCACCGATTGCCATGTCGTCATTGTGAGCAAATACGGCACAAATATTCTTACCGTTATCTTCTGCTTTAATAAAACTCTCCATGACTTCTTTACCTTTACTACGAGTAAATTCGCCAGATTGAGTTCGGATGATCTTGAGGTTACTGGCGGAGGCGATGGCATCTTGGAAACCTTTTTTACGGTCGATTGCAACACTCGCTCCGACGGTACCTTGCAGTTCCACGACATTACATGGTTTACCGCCGACTTTGTTGATCAACCATTTCGCGGCTAATTCACCTTCAAGCACGTTGTCAGCCATCACGGCGGTCATATAAAGTGAATCGTCTTGTACATCAATGCCACGGTCGAGAAGAAATACCGGAATATCGTTATCTTTTGCTTCTTCCAGTACTGGTCCCCAACCGGTTTGTACGACTGGCGCGATAAAGATGGCGTCAACGCCTTGAGCAATGAAAGATCGAACGGCTTTGATTTGGTTTTCTTGTTTTTGCTGCGCATCAGAAATTTTTAATGTGATACCACGTTTTTCGGCTTCCGATTTTGCGACGCTAGTTTCCGCTGCACGCCAACCCGATTCCGATCCTATTTGCGAAAACCCAACAGTAAGGTCTTGAGCAAAAACAGAATGGGACAGAAGGGCGGCGCTGACCATGGCAGTTAAGGTTAATTTTTTTAGCATAATATTTTCCTTGTTATTATTGATACGCGAGATGGATACATCCTTTCATCTCTATGCCCTAACTGACAGAAGTGGCTGCTTTATAGGTTGAATTGGTTAACCATGCAGCACTCCAGTAAATTTAGTGGTGGTACTTTGCACCATGCGAATCAGAAATGATTGGTGCAAACTACTTAACCACTAAATTTCAACGTCAACGATTTGAGCACACGTTTATTAAAGTAGTAGAGGAAATGAGTAATAAGCAGATAAATGGTCACAGAATCCCTTGAATAGCTATTCTATCCATGTAAATAGCGGCGAAATCCATAATAAAGATTTGACGGATTCATTAACTAAAACAATGGCCTATATTAGACTTTAGTCTTATTTTTTGTGCCAGTTCTAGGCTTTGTGATGAGGAGGGAGCGAGGCGGTTGAGGTAATAAAAAAAGCCTAAACAGAAATCGATTCTATTTAGGCTTAACGGCAGTAAGACAGGTAGGTGATTATACGATTAGGTCGTAATCACGTTTTAGAATATCGATGATTTCTTGTTTAGGATCGGCGCTTAATTCGATTTTCTTACCGGTGATTTTTTCAGCAATGCCGAGGTAGGTTTGAGAGATCTTCATGATTTCTTCTTGTGGCAATGCATTATTTTCCGCAAGGGCAAAGCGTTCATCCATGCGGTTTTTATTCAATAAAATATCTGGATCTGGGAAGTAGTTGAGCAGGAATTGGCGGAATCCTTCTTTGGAGTTTTCGACAATACGACCGGCTTGATATTCGTTTTTATCCCAAATTCTTGATGAGTCTGGTGTGCCGACTTCATCCATATAAATCAGTTTTTCGTTACCTTCGGCATCGTTAACATAGCCAAACTCAAATTTAGTATCGACGAAAATTTGGCCGACGCTGTCTAAAGCATCGCTAATCACTTTAAAGCCTTCTTTGAGTAATTTTTCATAATGGGCAATGTCGCTGGCTTTAGAAAAATTAAACGCTTCAAAATTCGCCTCGATGTCTTGGCGAGAGATATTGACGTCATCGGCTTCTGGTACGTTTGGAATACCTTTTAAAATGCCTTTGGTTGATGGCGTGATCAGCAGTTCTGGTAGCGGTTTATCTTTTTCTAAGCCTTCAGGCATGGCAATACCACAAAACTCACGTTCGCCTTTCTCGTAAGATCGCCACATTGAACCGGTGATGTATTGACGGCAAATGGCTTCAATCATGACAGGTTTGGCTTTTTGGACGATCCAAATAAATGGATGAGGGATATCGAGGATGTGACTGTCAGCGAGGTGATTATCTTTAAACAGTTGGAACCAATGGTTGGAAATGGCATTTAAGGCTGCGCCTTTGCCCGGTACGCCTTTTAATCCACCTTCGCCATGCCAAATGCAATCGAATGCAGAGATACGGTCGCTGATCACCATAATAGCTAAGGGAGCATCTTCGGCGACATCGTAACCTTTTTCTTTAATTAGGCGACGGCTGTCAGCTTCGGTTAACCAATATACTGAACGAACTTTACCACTGTGTACTGGTTTGTCAGTGCGGATGGGGAGGTCATCATTCACGGCAAGAACTTGATTAGCAATGCTCATTTCCATTTTCCTACTAGGCTTAAAAACTGGGTATGTTGAGAACAGGTATCTTAAGAACAAATATCTTAAGAACTAAGTATGAATGCCTTTCACACCTGAAAGCCGCATAATAACAGAACTCACCTAATTCCATCCAGAGAAAAAGCAAACGTTTGCTATTAAAATATTTTTACGTAAATGGAGTCTTATTGAATAATTCGTGTTGATGTCTCTATTAAATTAATGGAGGTGGCGGGTTAACGTTTGTTGAATCGAGTTATTCATAAAGAAGATCTCACAGCCATTTTGACGTGCTTGAGTTCTCAAAGTGTCTTTATCTTGTGCCGAAAAATTATCACTTGCCACAATCGCACTGGCATTTTTAGCGGCAAGGGCTTTCAGGATGATGTCTTTTTCAGTCATCGAATGAGACGCTTTAATTTTGATGACTTTATGAGTCTCAATACCAAAAGTCTGTAATTCTTGGTTGGTTGGAAGAATTGCACCAGCGGTAAACAGTAACCAGTTTGGTTTTTTAGAAAGCATTGATAGACGAGAAAACAACGAACTATTTTCTGAATAAACATCATCATTATGAGCAAAAGAAGTAAACGCTTGATGAGGTAAAACGGCATTGTGATTCAACATAATTAACTGTCCATATATCCATACTGTGTTTATATACAGTAGTTTTTTGTTGGTGAAAGATCAAGCGCTTTATTGAGCGATAGGTCATTAAATGTGATAAAGGTCACTTTTTATTTGTGGTTTTTCCAAACTGGTGTAAAATTAATTGGTTCATAACTTATTAAAAAAAAAGAAATTTAATGGGTTTGAAGGTAGGAATTTTCTGATGGTGTGGTTGATTTTTTTATTTAGTACTAATTTTTAGTGACGGATAAAAAATCGTTCATCTTAGATTGACCAATGGCTTTACACGTTGTGAGGCTATAAATTCATAGGAATAAAAAAATGAATAAATATTTAGCAGAATGTTTTGGTACGTTTTGGCTAGTACTTGGTGGTTGTGGTAGTGCGGTTTTAGCTGCAGCGTTCCCAGATCTTGGTATCGGTTTTGTGGGTGTTTCTCTAGCCTTCGGTCTGACTGTTTTAACCATGGCTTTTGCGATTGGCCATATTTCAGGTTGCCACCTAAACCCAGCAGTATCTATCGGTTTATGGGCCGGTGGTCGCTTCCCAGCAAATCAACTTTTACCTTACATTATTGCTCAAGTTGTTGGTGGCATTATTGCTGGTGGCGTGCTTTACGTGATTGCATCAGGTCAAGCTGGTTTTGATCTGGCGGCAGGGTTTGCATCTAATGGCTACGGTGAGCATTCACCTGGTGGTTTCTCTATGACTTCTGCGCTTGTGACTGAAGTTGTAATGACAATGATGTTCTTGATCGTTATCCTTGGCGCAACAGATAAACGTGCTCCAGCAGGTTTTGCCCCAATCGCGATTGGTCTATGTCTAACACTGATTCACTTGATCTCTATCCCAGTAACTAACACTTCAGTTAACCCTGCGCGTAGTACTGCGGTTGCGGTATACGTGGGTGATTGGGCGACTTCTCAACTTTGGTTGTTCTGGGTTGCCCCAATTGCAGGTGCGATTTTAGGTGCGATTGCATACCGTTTCATCGGCTGTGAAAAAGCAGAAAACGCATAATCAAAGTATAAGAGGTGTCTTATAAAAGGCATCGCTTATACCCAAGTAATTTCAAGGTGCGAGTTTCAGCGTCTTGAAGTCACTGGGTATATACAAATGGATCTAAAAAGGCGCTTATGATGAGCGCCTTTTTTTGTCTACGATTTACAGTTGTTGTTATTTCAATTTGGCTTGTTTATCTCTTAAAGCCTGTTCTGCTAAGTTAAATTGTCGAACATCAATTCGAGCAAAGTCGTGACATTCTGGACAAGCTTTATGACTGATTCCATCGATATATTCTAACTTCGTTAATTGACCCACGAACTGTTTACACCAATCGCAAGTACCATGCTCACTTTCCATTTTATATTTTCCCATTACTACTTCAAAATTCTTTAACGCCAAGAAGTGTAGCGAAGTAAAGTGACACTTTCGAATGTTATTATTTAGTTAAATGTGTATTTGCTCACATTATTCAACAATAAAAATGAGGGAATCGATTGCCTGAATTAAATGGATTATTTGGTTAAGCGTTTTTTCTCTGCCGCACCATTGATTGGGCGGTTCACTGATATACGACGGCCTTTTTTCAAGCCGACTTCATAATCGGCAGTGAAGTTTTTCATAGCATCACGTAACTGTTGTTTGAAGGTTTCACGGTCGACATTTTGGAATTCTTTGTCGATATAGTCGTTAATCTTATTCGCCGAGTCATCATCGGGAGCAATTAAAGGGAGCTTTTCCAGCGCACCTTCAATCCAGCCAGATAAGAAAGAGTTAACACGACGTGTCACTTCAGCACTGGTTGTTCCTGTACCTGAGAAACTATTACGGAATTGACCCGTTTGTTCGTTCATTTCACGATAAATAATATCAAACGCGAAAGCGGCAAAAATAGCTCGGTCGGCCTCGCCAATAAACTCAACACGCTTTAAGCCTTTATGGTTGAGCAATACCGCTTCAACCCCAAAACGGGTATTGATTCCACGGATGATTCGTAAGATGTTTGAGCTAATAGTAGAGGGCAACAAATGGCTAGATTGAGTCTTACCCAATTTAATGAAATCAATATCGTCCTTATCCAAGCCATACTTAAGCATCAGCCTGTGCGCCATTTTGATCGCTTGGGCTGCTTCGTTGACATTAGCAGAACTGCCTAACTCAAGGCATTTGGCAATTTTTTTAAGGGCTTTTTGTTTATCCATTACCTTTGATGTACTCATTGATAGGCTGATTGTCTGGGTAAAATAATGAGCCGCATATTCTACCGTTTTTTGTGCTTGTAAGAAAGGAGAACAATTGAGCTTGGGTCACAAATTAATTTTGTACTTATGAATGGTGCAAACGATAACTTTCTGCTCCTCACTGCTACTGAAATGAGGTAAAGTGAGGTAATTCACAAAATTTACTTTTCCACGAAATAGATAGTTACCTACGTAATAAATAGTTACCTACGTAATAAAGGTATACCTAGCTGAGGGATCAGCAATACAGGGGCATGAGGCGCAATGTTAGCAAACAACCAATCTTCGAAAACATCTTCAGTTAATACTGTTTTACCGCCATTAACGCAGCGTTTTGAGGTCGATTCTCTCGTAGAAGCCTATCTCAATGAACTACTTGCAGCAGGATTTACGGGTGATATTGAGCAAACCTACGCCAGCCGTTTAGCGGTGGCGACCGATAACAGTGTGTATCAACAACTTCCACAAGCAGTGATATTGCCTAGAGATAACCAAGATATACAGCGAATTGGTCGCATCGGTGCTCAATCAAAATACGATAGCGTAACGTTTTCTCCGCGCGGTGGCGGCACAGGCACTAACGGACAATCGTTGACCAAAGGTATTGTGGTTGATATGTCTCGTTATATGAACAAAGTGCTTGAAGTCAACGAAGCGGAAGGTTGGGTGCGAGTCCAATCGGGTGTGATTAAAGATCAATTAAATGACGCGGTTCGACCGTACGGTTATTTCTTTTCTCCTGATTTATCGACCAGTAACCGCGCAACGATTGGTGGCATGATTAATACTGATGCTTCTGGTCAAGGCTCTTTGAAATACGGTAAAACCTCAGACCATGTGTTGTCGCTGCAAGCGGTGTTTGCCGACGGCTCAATGTATGAAACCGATGGCTCGCAAGGTGAACCGAAATTGGGCACTTATGCAAATGAAGCCTACCGAATGACAGAAGTAATATGCCGAGAAAATCGTGCGGCTATTGAAGAAAAATTCCCCCCATTAAACCGTTTCTTAACCGGTTATGATCTTAAAAATGCGTTGTCATTTGAACAAGAGGAATCCGGAGTTTTTGATTTGGGTCGAGTGCTGTGTGGTGCAGAAGGTTCGCTTGCTTTTATTACCGAAGCAAAATTGAATCTAACCCCAATCCCGAAAGCTCGTTCACTGGTTAACATCAAATATAACTCTTTCGATTCGGCATTAAGAAATGCACCACTAATGGTTAAAGCGCAGGCTTTGTCGGTTGAAACTGTGGATTCAAAAGTCTTGAATTTAGCCAAGCAAGATATTGTCTGGCATACCGTCAGTGATTTACTTACCGATGTTCCGGGCAAAGACATGCAAGGGATCAATATTGTCGAATTTGCAGGTCAAGATGAAAGTGAAGTCGCCACTTTGGTGAATGAGCTCGTTGCTAAATTAGACAAGCAACTCGAAACGGAAGACGGTGGCATTATCGGTTTTCAGGTTTGTCATGATCTTGAGAGCATTAATAAAATCTACAACATGCGCAAAAAAGCGGTGGGTTTATTAGGTGGTGCAAAAGGGCGAGCGAAGCCGATTGCTTTTACTGAAGATACTTGTGTGCCACCGGAAAATTTGGCGGATTTTATTGCAGAATTCCGAGCGTTACTGGACGATAAATCACTGAACTATGGCATGTTTGGTCATGTTGATGCTGGCGTGTTGCATGTCCGTCCAGCTCTAGACTTATGCGATCCTGAACAAGAAAAATTGATGCATCAGGTTTCTGATGAAGTGGTGAAACTGGTCGCTAAATATGGCGGTTTAATGTGGGGTGAGCATGGCAAAGGTTATCGCTCAGAATACGGGCCAGAGTTTTTTGGTGATGAATTGTTTACTCAATTACGTCGAGTGAAAGCTGCGTTTGATCCGCTCAATAAAATGAACCCAGGAAAAATCTGTACGCCAATTGAAAGTCAAGATGAGTTAGTGAAAGTCTCGGATACCAAACGTGCATTTTACGATCGCCAAATTCCGGTTACAGTGCGTGATAGCTTTAAACAAGCGATGGAATGTAACGGCAACGGCTTGTGCTTTAACTATGATGTGAATTCTCCGATGTGTCCTTCGATGAAGGTTACGGCGGATCGTCGACATTCACCGAAAGGTCGAGCAGGTTTAGTTCGTGAATGGTTGCGTCAATTGACCGCCAATGGGGTGGATATTCTTGATCTAGAAGAAACGGCATTAAAGCAATCAAGTTCAGTAAAAACCATGATTGATCGTGTTCGTAATTCGATGAAAAAGAAAGATGAATACGACTTTTCCCATGAAGTGTTCGATGCGCTAAATGGCTGCTTGGCTTGTAAAGCTTGTGCTAGCCAATGTCCGATTAATGTCGATGTGCCGTCTTTCCGCTCTCGCTTTTTAAATGTGTATTACACTCGTTATCAGCGCCCGGTAAAAGATTATTTGGTTGGAAATATTGAAACCATGCTTCCTTTAATGGCCGTGGCACCTAAAGTGGTTAATAGCATGCTGGCGATGAATTGGGTGCAATCGTTAACGAAAAAAACCGTGGGTTATATTGATACACCATTGCTGTCTATCCCGACACTAAAGCAATCTTTAGAAGATCAACTTTGGGATAGTCGTTTCAGTTTGTCTCAGTTGCAATCGCTTCCCGCGGAAAAACGTGAAAGATATGTTCTGATTGTTCAAGACCCGTTCACCAGCTTTTATGATGCCGATGTGGTGTCCGATTTTGTGGACTTAGCGGTTAAACTGGGTAAGAAGCCAGTCGTGTTACCGTTTAAACCCAATGGAAAAGCTCAGCATATAAAAGGTTTCTTGAAGCAATTTGCTCAAACTGCCAGTTCAACCGCGGAGTTTCTCACCCAACTCACAGAATTAAATATTCCAATGGTTGGCGTCGATCCTGCAACTGTACTTTGTTATCGAGATGAATATCGTGAAGTATTAGGTGAGAAAGCCGGTGACTTTACAGTACTCAGTGTGCATGAATGGTTACAACCAAACTTGTCGACATTTGTTTATTCGGCAAAAGCGGATCATAAGCCTTGGTATTTGTTTTCTCACTGCACCGAGAAAACTAAGTTACCGAATTCTGAAAAGCAGTGGGGCGAAATCTTCACGCATTTTGGCGGGACGTTAACGACGGTTCCAGTTGGTTGTTGTGGTATGGCGGGAACTTTTGGTCATGAAGCCGATAAGTTTGAAATGTCACAAGGTATCTATCAGTTAAGTTGGCAACCCAATATTAATCGTTTAGACAAAGAGCGTTGTTTGGTTACTGGCTACTCTTGTCGTAGTCAAGTGAAGCGTTTTGAGGGGATGAAGCCAAAACATCCGCTGCAAGCCTTGCTTACGATGCTGGAGTAACTTAAAACAACTGAATAGTTAAATAGGAAAAAGGCCTGAAGCGAAAGATATCGTTTCAGGCCTTTTAGTTTTTGGTAATGATTACTAATGATTAGAAATCGTAACGGATACCCGCTTGGATTTGGTCATCTAAGTCATCAATCATTTCAAACTTGTAACCTGCGTAAGTACGTAGGTTGCTGTTGAATTTGTAAACCGCTTCAATTGCAACGTTATCAACTGCATCATCATCGCCATCGTTTTCAGTTGCGTAGTTATATACGCCAACGAAAGTCCACTGATCCAGTTTGTATTGCGCTGAAATTTCGTAACCATCATTATCATTGCTGTTACCCGCAGCATCATCACTAAAGTTCATGAGATAAAGGGCACCGAAGGTGAAGTCAGCAATAGAGTATTGTGCGCCGATATCGACTTGGTTTGCATCTTGGTCTGCCACTTTACCGCCAGCGTAACCAACACCTAAATCTAGACCGAAATCAAATGAATACATACCAGCAAGCGCGTATTGATCAGAATCCGCTTCTTCTTCTGCAAGGTAGTTAGCACCTAGTGTAAAGCCGCCAAATTTACCTTTATAAGCAAAGTTGTTTTCTTGTTTATCACTACCTGCACGTAATGCGACAGCGCCATCGGCATCTGCGCCAAACGTGGCCATGGTATCGGTAAAATCAGTGATCATGACTAATGCGGTGTCTTGTTTACCATAAGAGAATTCACCGATTTGCGTACCAATACCTGCGAATAGGTAGCGAGTTTTAATATCGCTACCTGAGCTCACTTCATTTTCGTATTTACCAAAACCATATAGATCATCAGTAATCTGGGTTTTACCTGAAATGTTTAAGCGTGCACGACTTTTGTCATTGAATGCGCTTTCTTCTTTATCACCAGTAACGGGATCATATTCTTCATTGTTATCTGACACATTGAAACGTGCTTCTGCACGACCGCCAACTTTTAGCTCAGATGTATCATCTTTATAGACCGTCGCCGCTAAAGAAGAGGTCGAGATCATTGCTGCCAAGATAGATGTGGCTAGAACTGCTTTTTTCATTGTTTAAATCCTATGTTTTAAATTAGAGACTTATATGTCTTCTTGGTGTTGGAAGTACTCTAGAATAGGAATGTTAAGAATTGGTGTCTGTTATATGACGTTTTGATGTATTGCTAGGAGTGATATTTAAATGTGATCTATGTCTCATAGAAAAAGCCAAAATGCAGAACACTTTGGCTTTTAAATTGGTTGAGGTTTTGAAAATTAAGTTATGAAGGTAAGTAGATCGCGCCTAATACCGCCAGACGTGAAGCTCCTGTCGCAGCGGGTAGGTTACCCGGTAAACCGTTGATGGTTTGGTGTGCAAGCCAAGCAAAAGCCATTGCCTCCATGTAATCGGCATCAATACCATATTTTAATGTATTGCCTATTTGCCACTCAGGAAGCAGTTGTTGCAGCCTCTCCATAAGTAATGGATTGTTCGCCCCACCGCCACAAGCCAATAACTCATTAATGCGGTGATTTTGAGTGAGCTCTTCTACTTCGTTAGCAATGGTTATGGCGGTAAATTCGGCGAGCGTAGTAAGGACATCTTCATTGCTTAATGTAAAGCGTGTTAATTTTTCTTCTAGCCAAGGAAGGTTAAATAATTCTCTGCCAGTGCTTTTCGGGGCGGGAAGCTGTAAGTAGCTTTCAGCTAATAAGGCTTTGAGAAGAGGTTGATTTACCTTACCGGCTCGGGCAATCGCGGCATCCTTATCATAAGGTTTACCAAAGTGTTTCTGAACCCAAGCATCCATGAGCATGTTGCCAGGCCCGGTATCATAGCCCGAAGTTTTATCGCCATTGATAATAGAAATATTGGCAATTCCACCAATATTTAAAATGACGATGTTATTTTCAAGGTGATCAAATAGGGCTTTATGAAATGCCGGAACCAGCGGGGCACCTTGACCACCTAATGCCATGTCTTTGCGTCGAAAATCCGCCACGGTTGTAATGCCTGTTTGCGCGGCGATAATATTGGCATCCCCAATTTGCATGGTGAAAGGGTAAGCGGAATCAGGTGCATGAAACACCGTTTGGCCATGGCTACCGATAGCTTTAATATCGCTTCTATTTAAGCTGTTTTTATCTATTAGTTGATCCACTGCATCGGCAAACACCTTACCTAAGCGATGATCAATTTCGCCGATTTTAAGTAACGTGGTCTGTTGGCCAATACACACATCTAATACGTCTTGTTTTAAATCCTCTGGCATAGTGAAAAAATCTTGCGCCAGTAAGCGAATCGACTTTCCATCGGTTTCAACTAATGCGGTATCCACACCATCTAAACTGGTGCCAGACATAATGCCGATGTATTTTTCCATAGTTTACCTTTGAGTCGGAATCTAAGAATTAATTAGTTTAAAGACAGAGTTTTAAACATACATGATTAGTGTCAGAATAACGTATAAAACCTTAAAATCAGTACCATAAATCACGTTTGTCGATTATTTTGGTGCAATATTTCGATACTGAGAAGGAAAATGCAATGGGTCCATTGTGGTTAGACGTTGAAGGCTATGAACTTGATGCGGAAGATAAAGAAATTCTGGCACACCCAACCGTTGGTGGTGTGATTTTATTTGCGCGCAATTATCATGACAATGAACAACTTATCGCCTTGAATCATGCTATTCGCCAAGCGGCTAAGCGTCCTATTCTTATCGGTGTCGATCAAGAAGGAGGCCGCGTACAACGCTTCCGTGATGGGTTTACTAAGATCCCACCGGCGCAAGCCTATGCACAAATGAACAATGGCGTTGAAGCAGCCGAACTCGGTGGCTGGCTAATGGCGGCAGAGTTAATTGCTCACGATATCGATTTAAGTTTTGCACCAGTGCTCGATCAATCGTTTCAATGTAAAGCGATTGGCAGTCGAGCGTTTGGTGAAGATCTTGAGACCATTTTGACCTACAGCTCTGCCTATATGAAAGGCATGAAGCAAGTGGGTATGGCAACAACCGGTAAACACTTTCCAGGTCATGGTGGCGTGATTGTCGATTCGCATTACGAAACACCATTCGATAATCGCAACGATATTTTTGAAAATGACATGGCAATTTTTAAAGCTCAGATTGATGCGGGGATACTTGATGCCATGATGCCAGCTCATGTGGTTTATCCAAATTATGATGATCAGCCAGCCAGTGGTTCGCCTTACTGGCTAAAAGACGTATTGCGCAATCAGCTCGGCTTTAAAGGCATCGTGTTTTCAGATGACTTAAACATGGAAGGCGCTGCAATCATGGGGGGGCCTGCGGAACGCTCGCTCAAATCAATGCAATCAGGTTGTGACATGGTATTAATGTGTAATAACCGTCCATCGGCGATTGAAGTGCTCGATAATCTACCTATCGTAGAAGTACCACAAGCGATCAACTTACTGAAACAACAAAGCTTTAGTTTGAAAGATCTACAAGCTACCGAACGCTGGCAGCAAGCAAACCGTATTATGAATCAGTATTGGGATAGTGCTGAATAGGTAAATGCTTAATACCTAATACCTAATACCTAATACCTAATACCTAATGCATTATAAGAAGTGATGGGATTGCATTTTCATCACTTCTGTTACACAATTTTCACCACTTAGGCTGCTGACCCTTGTCAGGCAGTTTAGAACCCTTTCGTATAATCTCACTGATTAAGCACTACGCTTTAGGTGTGAGAGTCTCTACCAGAATCCTCAAATTCTGATTACGAAGAGTAAGCGGGCGATCGTTTTCTCTTTGTATGTCTATAATTAGTAACAGGCTTATTGAACAAGCTTGAATAGCAAAAGAAAAATCGTTGCGCATTCATTTTTATAACGAAAAGGATGTAACCAATGAATCCACATAGAACCGCGTTTATCCAAGGCTTACCAAAAGTCGAACTTCATCTTCATATTGAAGGTTCACTTGAACCGGATCTGATGTTTGAGCTTGCCAGACGTAATAACATCAAGATTCCATTTAGTTCACCAGAAGAGGTGAAAGCCGCTTATCAATTTGAGGATTTGCAATCGTTTCTTGATATCTATTATCAAGGGGCTAATGTCTTGATTAATGAGCAAGATTTCTTCGATTTAACCTGGGCTTATTTATTACGTTGCCAGAAAGATAACGTGATCCATACAGAAATTTTCTTTGACCCACAAACCCATACCGCACGCGGAATTGCTTTTGAAACCGTGATAAATGGTATTGATAGAGCGATGCAAAAAGGGCGAGAAGAGTTAGGGATTTCGAGTCAAATTATCATGTGTTTCTTGCGCCATTTAGATCAAGAATCGGCGTTTGATACCTTAAAGCAAGCCTTACCATTTAAAGACAAGATCATCGGTGTGGGGCTCGACTCTTCTGAACAAGGTCATCCGCCGGAAAAATTTAAAGAGGTGTTTGAAGCAGCGATTGGCCATGGCTTCTTAACCGTTGCCCATGCTGGTGAAGAGGGGCCTGCGGCGAATATTCATAATGCATTGACATTGCTTGGCGTTTCACGAGTCGATCACGGCGTTCGCTGTGTTGAAGATGCTGAGTTAGTGAAACAGCTAATAGAAGACCGCACGCCATTAACGGTATGCCCACTGTCAAATACTAAGTTAAAAGTCTTTGAACAAATGAGCGATCACAATATTGTGGATTTATTGCGACAAGGGTTATGTGTGACGATTAACTCTGATGATCCTGCTTATTTTGGCGGTTACATGACGGATAACTTTATGGCGGTTGCCGATGCGCTCCCAGTCTCATTAGAAGAGCTACAAGCTTTTACACTGAATGCGATTGAAGCCAGCTTTATTCACGAGCAAGAAAAGCAAAAGCTAGTAGATAAAGTTACTCATTTTAGTCATGAGTTTTTTGTATAAATCGATTTTAATTCTTAATTAAGAAGCACAAAAAAGCAGGCTTGATTACAACATCAAGCCTGCTTTTTTATATAGTAATTTAGCCGTAGGTTATCGGTTTTCGAAGCGATTATAATCGAGTAAACCGGATTCTATAGGCTGATCATTTTGATACCATTGATGTAGTTTGTCACTGAACGACCAAAAGTTAGGATCGCTACGGCGAATTCCATATTTATCCAGTAGTGTGACGTAGTCTTGATCTTCTTTTATCGTAGATAAACCTTGATAAAAATCTGCAATGTCTTTTTCTTGTAAGTGAATAAACGCGGCAGGATAACTACCTACGACACCTTTCACAAACGTTAGGTCATCATTGGCAACATCACGGTTACTTTCTTCATCAAATAAGCTTGAAATATTACGATGTGCATTATTATGAATTAGGGTAAATACCTGATCTTTCCCACTATTCGTGGTAATGAGAACGGTAACTAATTGAGGCACTCGGCGTAACCCTTCTCCTTTAATATCATCAATTTTACGTAAGATAGCTTCGCTTTGTGGTGTTAATCCGGTATCGCGAATTTCGTATCGATGACCAAGCACCGGCTCTAAACGTTTTTCCAGCATGGCATACAATTCATCTTGTGGCTTATCAGTCTTATATTGAATACTGGTAGGTTGCTCAAATTTTTTCACATCTCGTTGGATGAACGCACTCAATTGCGGTGAAGGATCTTGGTACCAGCTTTCCATTAATTGATGGCGATCTTTTATTGGTAGCAAGGATAAAAAGTTTTCTTCCCCTTCCATACGTAAGAAATCCATAAACATGCGAGTCATCAGCTGGTGGCCAAAATTACCGTATACGTCAAAACCGTCGACTAATAAGTATTGAATACGCTCTAATAGGGCATAGTCAATAATCCAAGCGGTTTTCGGCGGTTTGCCCACTAAGCCTTGTACTACCGAAGCACTATCAAAGTGTCTAAATATAGTCAGTGCTGCATTAGGGTTTTTTCCATCACCATCCCAAACGAGGTCGGTAGTCAGGTGAGAGCCACTTTCAAACCAATTATCCATGGCTTGTGTTTTGGCTTTTAAATAACGAGCTTGTTGCTCGGAGTAGGTTACCCATTGATACAGTGGGACAACATTACTCTGTTTTTCCGATGGTAATTTTAGGTTATCTCGTTGAGAGGCATAGAACGCTTTTACATCAGGTAATTTGGCTGTTTTGGGATCAACAAAAAATACCCAAAAACGATCATTAATAACATTAAGTGCTAATTGCCCTCGGCATACTGGGCCTTTAATAAAGCTCATAATGGTATTTTGAGCATTGTCCAACATGAAGTTATAACGAGCCTCAACGGGGAGGGCGGCAAAGGCGGTCATTGGATTGGCCGCGACTGTTGGTTCATAACTTGGTAATGCTTCTACTTCATAGCTTGGCTTGATGAAGAGTGCTTGGATACGAGCCAGTTTATTATCATCTAAAGCATAAGGTTGATGGGTTTTGTCGACAATGGTGGCAGGGTAGGCCACTAAACGGTAATACACACGATCGACATTAGGGGCATCATACGGACGACGAGTTGCAATACGGTTAACGGGTTGGCCTGGCGGTGTACTAGAACGAACTAAAGCAAAAAATTGGATTGGACTTTCTTTTGATGCTTTTTGATGATCAGAAAAATACAAATGTGATAAGAACAAGTGTTCGTATATGTACCGACTGGTGAGTTGCTGCTTTAAAGAGTCACCATTAAAAAAGCGTTCCCATTTTTTTACTTCGGCTTGCTGCGCTTTCGATAGAGGGGCATGCGCTGTCATCGTTGCACCATTTGATAACCATGCCATCAATTTATTGTGTTCGGTGCTATTTAACGCGGGCATACCATAAGGCATTCCCCATGTTGGGTAATCGGCTTGATACTGATCTAGGCTTTCAATGGTTGGACATTGCTGTTCACGGTCAGTATTAAAATCAAAGCCTTCTAATTGCTTTTGTTTAGGCAATGGGTGCGCTTGTTTTTGTTCTAATAAGCGAGCAACTAAACCCGCTTCTAAGTTAGCTTCTGGAATTTGCGAGCGTTCATTAAGCACTGGATGAAAACCAATATCCCGCCATTGCTGAGTTGTTTGTGCATCTTCAAATAATCGAGTTGGGTTTGAGGCCGTTAATCTCGTACCTTCATAAACTAAGCTTTTATTGGCACCACGATCGATGCCTTCAACCGACGATAATTTTAACTGGCAAGGGGCGTCATAACAGGCATGGCAAACCACACAGCGGTTATCTAGAATCGGTTTGATTTCATTTACAAAGTGCTGAGCGGCTTTACTGTTGTATTCTGGCGTTCTATCTTGAACTTCGGCCTTACCGAAGAGATTATCGTAATTTAGTCCAGTATAGACAGCACAACCAGAAAATAGAGTTATTAAAAATAGAAGAGATAGGCGTTTTAATTTCATATGGATACCAGTGAAAATCTATCTAATTAAGTACTTTGTTAACAAGAGTAGCAAAATAGTACACAGATAGAAAAAGAAACCATGGATGACACTTATTCATATGTATAAGTTAATGGGGATTAAGGTTAAGATAAAATTAAAATAAATCAATATCTTGAATAATTAAATTGCCATCCGGTTGTAATATTTATAGGTGTGGTTTTATATGTAAGTATTTTCGTTGTTTTATCGCTACTTACTTCAAAAGTAAGGTAAAAAAGTTTATTGTATTCTTCGCAGTGTGCTAAGTTTACAAGGCACTTCTAAAAACATAAAGCGAGTATATATTATGAAAAAGTTGAAAATAGCGATCGTAGCAGCTCTTGGTGTTACAACTCTAAGTGGCTGTATGGGTCAAATGGGTGTAACTGGTCTAGTAACTAAAGTTAACTTGATGGCCGTTGATAACCGTTATGCACGTGAAGGCGTTTTTCTTCTTCTCAGCCCAGTTTACGGTATCGCATCTATAGCCGATTTATTCATCTTCAACTCAATTGAGTTTTGGACTGGTAAAAACATCATCACTAACAAATCTCCTGCGCTTGTTGATACAAGTGTTGAAGCTTGGTTAAAAGTGAATGATAAAGTAGATAGCTCTCTAACTGGTGCTCCAGTTCAAGCTAACAATGCTGACATCGAAAACACAACTATCCAAAAAATCGACAACAACACACTTGAAATGAACGTTTCTTACGTAAACGGCACTCAAAAAACACTGCGTGGCGTGAAAACAGGTGATGCTGTTGCGTTTTACGCAAACAACGAACTAATTACAACTGTTAGCGTTCAAGAATTACAAGATTACGTAGCGTCTGCTCAACTTTAATCTTCCCCTTTTTAGCAATTTCAGCTAAACCGATAATATATTTAGAGTCGATCAATTTGATCGGCTCTTTTTTTATGCGTTAAATCCCAAGCTTGGTTGAATTCGACTTTAGTTCTACAGATCTTTTAGAGAAAACCCTGCATAGTCAATTGCAAGAGCGATTATGGCTAAAGGAGAACATATGGAAATGCTTTTGGTCGGGGTAGAGAAAGTATTATTGTTGATAGGTATTGGTGGCGTGTTATTCAGCTTATATGAATACGGAAAGCGTAGCCAAGATTGGAAAGGAGTTATAACGGTGTTTTATAAGCGGGTCGATATGACCGTACATGAATTTAAATTTTATAAATTGGGTATTAGTTTGTTGCTTTTTGCGGCAGTTTTAAGGGTGGGAATACTTACCTTTTACCCATAACACCATGATAATTAAGATTTTTTGTGTTCTTTGGTGTTGACTGAATAGTCAGTTTTTGAGTTGCTATCTGGTGTAAGGTATCACAAAAAAATTTAAAATAGCAGACTAGCAATAAAAAAATCACAGCCTATAATGCTGAAAACCGGAGCGTCTGCCAACGCTCCGGTTTTTTTGTGTCCGAAATACAGGTGAGCACTTCTGCCAAAGTATTCATCTCGCATGCAACAGATACACGATTGCTGCGCCAAAAGGACGCATACATTCTATGTAATTAAGGAAATTTGCATTATGCGTATCGAACAAGAACTTAAGTTAGGCTTTAAAGATGTGTTATTCCGCCCGAAGCGTTCAACATTAAAAAGTCGTTCTCAAGTAAATTTAACCCGCGATTTTACGTTTAAGCACAGCGGACGTCAATGGTCAGGTGTACCTGTTATTGCGGCAAATATGGATTCTGTGGGCAGTTTCGATATGGCGAAAGCATTATCAGAACATAACGTAATGACGGCGATTCATAAACATTACTCAGTAGAAGACTGGAAAGGTTTTATCGAATCAAATGATGCGAGCGTACTAAATAACGCGATGGTATCCACTGGTACTTCAGAAGCAGATTTTCAAAAAACGAAAGACATCATGGCAATGAGCGATGATTTGATCTTTATCTGCATCGATATCGCGAATGGTTACTCTGAGCACTTAGTGGATTACGTGACGAAAGTCCGTGCTGAATTCCCGAACAAAGTCATCAGCGCGGGTAACGTAGTCACAGGCGACATGGTTGAAGAGTTGATTCTAGCGGGTGCGGATATCGTTAAAGTGGGTATTGGCCCAGGTTCTGTATGTACGACTCGCGTGAAAACGGGCGTTGGTTATCCTCAGCTTTCTGCCATCATTGAATGTGGCGATGCGGCACACGGCCTAGGTGGCATGATCATCGGTGACGGTGGTTGTACATGTGCCGGTGATGTATCGAAAGCCTTTGGTGGCGGTGCTGATTTCGTAATGCTTGGCGGTATGCTTGCTGGTCACGAAGAGTCAGGCGGTGAGCGTATTGAGAAAGACGGCAAAACCTTCATGAAATTCTACGGAATGTCTTCACAGTCAGCTATGAAGAAGCACTCTGGTGGTGTCGCGAAGTATCGCGCAGCTGAAGGTAAAACAGTACTGATCCCATTCCGTGGAACCGTGCATGATACCATCTCTGATATTCTTGGTGGTGTGCGCTCAACCTGCACCTACGTTGGCGCGGCTAAGTTAAAAGAGCTAACTAAGCGTACAACTTTTATTCGTGTGCAAGAGCAAGAGAATAATGTTTATGGAAGAGAATAGGGCTTACGGACGAGAATAGAGTTGATGGACCTGCATAATCTCTACGAATAAAATGTAAGACCACTAAATGGCCGCTCTTTAAAGCGGCCTTTTTTGTGCCTAAAGATCGAAAGTGGTGATGAAATGACGATAGGATTTGAGCCAACATTCCTTGTGTATTTTCATTTAAATAACATTAGACAAACTGTAAATTTATACTGTATATTTAACCAGTATTTTGTGTTACTATTATTATGGAGATGCAAAGATACGCTTAATCCTAACCGCTTAGGTTATAGGTCAGTGATAAATAGTAAGGTTACTGCGGTAGTTTCTGTGCAGTGAGAAAAAGAGATAAAAGGATCAGCATGATGACAAATGTCTACCAGTTCAAATTAAAAGAAGAATATGCAACTCAAGAGCAAGTTGCGAACTTACGTTGGATGTTTTCTCCATTTTCACCTGGTCGTGATGAATTCACTATTTCGAAAATCGCTACCACTTATCAAATCATGCATTTTACTGATCGCGGTTGCACATTAACACCGAAAGAAATCCACGAATATTTAAGTGAAATCAAGCCAATGCCCAAAAGTGCACATGAAATGGTCGCGAACATGATGACTGCATGCTGCTGATGACACTAGACTTTAGAATGAAAGTAAAATATTACCAAGCTTAACGTTTGGCGTTGCCTAGCAAGATAAAGAATTAAGTACCCGCGATAATGTCGTTGGGTACTTTTTTCGTTTTGATGTTTTATTATTGAATCGCGACAGATTGTCGGCATAAATCAATCCATGCTTGAGCGGCTTTGGGAATGTATCGCTCTGAGTGCCAAATAAGCCCTAGTGACCAGTTCATCGTTTGGTTCATGGGTTTCACTAATAGACCATCATCTTTTACTCGATGGCAAAGCGGTTGTGGTAAAAAGGTGACACCATGACCACTTTTGACCAATGCAACGAGAAAATCCCATTGGCTACTTCTAGCCGAAATTAAAGGCGAAAACCCTGCTTGTTGGCAGCGTTGCTCAATAAACTCGCTTAAGGTGAATTCTTTGGTGTAAATGTAAAAAGGTTCTTGTTCTAGCGATTTCCAGTCAAGTAATTCTGAAGTTTGCCATTTTTCAATATTGGGTACGATGGCGTGAATGGGGTAATTATCCAGTGGCAACTGAGCGAGTATTTCCTCGTTACTGCTATCGAGCATGGTTAATGCCACATCAATATCGCCATTTAATAATGCCTGTTCGATTCTTTTACCGCCATATTCTACGATGGTGAGTTCGACATTTGGGTATTGCTGCTTATAGTTTCGAATTAAATTTGCATATAAATGTCCGACCATCGGTGGAATACCTAAACGCAACTGACCTCGTTGCAATTGATCTAAGTCTTCTAACTCAGACTGTATTTGTCCCATTGATTCCAGTATTTGCAGCGCTCGGTTATAGACAACATCCCCCGCTGGCGTTAGCCAAAATCGTCTTCCTTCTCGGTGAATTAATGGTTGGCCTAATGATTGCTCAAGGTTTTTGATCATTTTACTAATGGTTGGTTGTGTCACGAAAAGTGTTTCAGAGGCTTTAGTAAAGCTATTTTGTTGGATCAGAGTAACGAAATAACGCAGTGCTTTAATGTCCATGTGGCTTACCTCTGTTAAATTAAACCATTCCATTTTGGCATAATTTTGATAATAAAAATTCATTTTTTGATGGTTTTAGTCGGGATTATAATGGCGGTTCGTTATTATTGTGGATTAATAAAGATGTTAAAACGTCACTTTTTTACCTTATTTCAAGTGGTTGTCTTTTCTTGTATTTGGATGCTGTCCGATAAGCTTGTTCAGCAGTTTCATTTACCCATTCCTGCGAACTTAACAGGGATGTTGCTGCTGTTAATGTTGTTATTTACGAAAGTTATTAATGTCAATTGGTTACGTAGTGGCGCGACGTGGTTACTCTCTGAAATGCTATTATTTTTTGTGCCGGCAGTGATTGCGGTAGTGAAATACCCAGATCTTGTTATCAATGATGGGATGAAGATTTTAGCTGTGCTTTTTATTAGTACCATCTTGGTGATTGCTGTTACCTCTTTGGTTGTGGATCGTGTTTATCGATTTGAATTGAAATTGGCTCGCCGAAAATCTAACCGTTTAGTCAATACACATGCCTCAACCCTTGTCAAAGTGGAGCATTAAAATGGACGTTTGGAGGCACTATGGTTTGGGCTTGTTATGTTTTTTCATGACGGTAGCTTTTTATTATTTCAGTAAATATTGCTACCAACGCAAACCCATTTTATTGTTTATGCCATTGATGTTAGCACCGCTGTTACTGATTTTGTTGGTGATTGGTTTAGAGATTCCTTATCAAACTTATATGAGTGATTCCCATTGGTTATTATGGATGTTGGGGCCAGCAACGGTGGCATTTGCTATTCCAGTTTATGATAACCGTCAGTTGATTGCCCGCCACTGGCTATCAATGTCGATAGGGGTGTGCGTGTCTGTTGTGGCCGCGGTTGGTAGTACGGTGTTATTGGCTCAGTTCTTTCACTTATCAGAGTTATTGCAACGTAGTTTGGCTATGCGCTCAATCACTACTCCTTTTGCTATCGAGGCAACTAAATCGGTGGGGGGACAAGCGGATCTTACGGCTTTATTTGTCGTGATAACTGGTGTGATTGGAATGGCGGTAGGAGAATCCATATTAGCGCTGCTTGCGATTCGTTCACATCTAGGTAAAGGAGCCAGTCTCGGTGCTTCATCTCATGGTGCGGGGACGGCCAAAGCCTATCAGATCGGTAGTTCTGAAGGTGTCGTTGCCAGTATGGTGATGATGATTGCAGGTGTGGTCACCGTGCTTATCGCGCCTTGGGTCGGTCCTATTTTTTGGTGAAAAATGGTGATAAATACATTGGGATAAAGTCATAAATGACAACGTATTATTTCTGTTAATTTTAAACAGTTTGAATTTATTAATGATAGATTTTAGCTATAGTAAGATTTTAGCTATAGTAAGATCTTCTCAACACGTTTAGGAATAACCGTATGAAAACAGCATTAATGATCACTTCTACATTGAGCCTTTTGGCGAGTTTGAATGTCAGCGCGGCTCAAAATTGTGAAGATTTAACCGGGTGTGAAGCGAAAGTTTGTCACATTGAAAAACAGTTGGAATACGCCAAACAAAACAATAATGTCAACAAGGTACAAGGGTTAACCAAAGCTCTGAATAATGTTAAAGAACACTGTACCGTAGGTGGTCTCAAAGACGATTTACAAGACGAGATTGCTGACATTAAAGATGATTTAGCTGAACATCAAGATGACTTAAAAGAAGCAATGCAAGATCAAGAAGCGGATAAAGTCGAAAAATATCAGCAGAGAGTTGCAGAGGATCAAGAAAAGCTTAAAGCGCTACAAGCTGAGCTATTAAAATTGAAATAATATAATGTGAATACCAAAATGGCGCAGAAGGGAGACTTTCTGCGCCATTATTATTGGTTAAAGGTTAATATTAATTATCGTTTTGACAATGAGATACTTCGTTATTAAGCGCGATTACTCGGCATTCCACATCAATACGTGAGCCTTCTGAACCAAATGAACCATCGGTATTAATATAGCCCCAAAGTGTACCGTTGCTGATCACGCCTTCTAGGTCGATTTCATTATCATTCGCCTCTAACGCTTCTACTTCTTTAACTAGGTAGATAGTATTGCCGTTTGTATCGGTTGATTCGATACCTTCAATGTCAATCTCCACACCATCTATTGTCGCCATCGTTAAGCGGTCTTCAAATTGGGTGCGGCTGTTAGTGGTAAAATCAAAGCCATTAATGGTAAATGAAGTATTTGTTGTCCAGGTTGCCGTTCCTGAAAGCGCAAACTTTTTGCTATTGCTGGCGGTGTTATTTGAGCCTGAACCATCTTCAAATTCGATTTCAGTGGCTTCTAATCCAGAGGCACCATTAATCAGTTCTACTTCAATGCGAGCACCTTCGACGAGATCGGTCGCAATACCATCGTCAAATACCGTTTTCTCAGTAATCGCAATACTGGTACGGCCATTTAACTCGAATGATGTTTGTTCATTGTTAACCCAAGTGATAATCCCTTCTAATTCTGCGCAGCTGTATTGATTATCGTCTTCAATATCAATTTCCGTGGCAGTAAATTGTGTACCGTCAAAACGACCTTCAACTTCCACCCATAGCCCATCCGATAATGGTTCGTCGTCATCGATTTCTACCGCTCCAGCATAAGAAACTAAAGTTTGTCCAACATAAAAGGTGCGGTTTGTTATGTCTAATGATGAAATAGGGCCTTCAATTTCCGCTTCATTATTGTGAATGAAAGAAGCGTCATAAATACCGAGAACCTGCCATTGGCCACTGTTATCCAGATAACCGTCTACTAAGACCCAGTCACCGATTTGATACGGCGCACTGCTGTCTTGAGTTGTCGCTGAATAGGCACGAGTTTTGGTTGCCGTTGGAATATCGGTACCATTTACTGTGATTGTGTCAGCGTTTACAGCCGTGACTTCACCCACTAGGCTAGGGTCGAGTTCGATTTCTGTTGCCACACCGTTGCGGTTGGTTTCTACATCAACACGCATACCTTTTTGTAGGTCAGTTAAATTTAATCTGTTGTTGTCATATTCAATTTCGGCTTGAGCGGCACCAAGCTCAAAGCCATTCACGGTAATGGTTCGCTCTGAAATCTCAGTAACGGTCCCCGTAAGTTTTTGAGGCGTTGAATAAGTATTGCCATTGTTTGATGAGTCGTTATCACTACCACTGCCACCACACGCGGATAGGAGAGCGGCAACCGATAAGCATAAAAATGTCTTTTTCATGATAAACCCTATTTTTTATATTTGTACTGTAGGAATGATTGATTTGCAGGTATCTTAATTAGGCAAGCGTAAAGAAAGCGTGAAGAAATTAATGAAAAAAGTCAGAAAGGTGTATTTTTATCATGAAAGTCTTAATTGTGGATGATACCCATAGCGTAGTAGAAACCATCATGGATTATTTAGAGCTTGAAGGGATCGTAGCGGATTGTGCTTACCATGGGGAGAGTGCGTTAAAGCTGATCGAAGAGAATCATTATGACGTGATTGTGATGGATATTATGATGCCCAAGATGGATGGTATCAGTACCGTTAAAAAACTGCGTGAAGAATTATTTTGTAATACCCCTATTTTGTTCCTAACCGCCAAAGATACTCTGAACGATAAGATTGAAGCGTTTAATTCTGGTGGTGATGATTTCCTTAATAAACCTTTTGCAATGGAAGAACTGTGTTTACGTTTGCAAGCACTGCATCGTCGTGGACCTAGATTAGATGTGGGCAATGTAAGCTTCGCGGATCTCACTATGAACATACAAACCAATGAAGTGACCCGTTCGGGCCAGCCGATTAAATTAAGTAAAATTCAGCGAACTATTTTTAAATTATTACTCAAACATGCGCCTGCGGTTGTCTCTAAAGAGGCGGTGATTTCTGAAGTATGGGGAGAGGAGAGTCCATCAAGCGATTCATTGCGCAGCCATATTTATGGTCTAAGAAGCGCATTGGATAAAGGTTTTGATACTAGCCGTTTAGAAACCTTACATGGTCAAGGATATCGATTGAAAAATGACTAATGCGCCAAGTTTCTTTAAAAAGATCCGCATGACGTTTATCGTACTGACTAGCGTGATGTTCCTGCTATTTTGGGGGCTGATTTATTTTGCGCAAGACCGCTTAGAAGTGATCAGTTTAGAACACCGGCTCTCAACCGAAACACAAGAGTATTTAAATAATTATCAGCGTTATGGTTTTAAAGCGGAAAAGCCTGACCCGCAAGAACTCGATACTTATTGGTCAAGAGAAGAGCATCCAGAGTGGTTAGACCCTTATCAAACCTCTGGCTTCTTTGAAGAACAACTTGGCCCAGAAGACAAACACTTTCTGGTGACCAAGCATCCATCTGGCAGTGGTTGGTTATATGTGGTTTTTCAAGATGATGCTGATGATTATCTGGATGACTACGAAGACAATTTACACCTCATTACCTTTTTAGTTGGCGCTGTTTTTCTCATCGCGGTGATAGCATATGGCTTGTATTTTGTGCGTTTATTTTCACGTCCCCTCATTCAAATTGAAGAAAAAATCAAGGCGATGGCTCCCGATAAGCCAGACTTTGAAGTCGATACACCTTATAAAGAAACCCGAAGTATCGAATACACACTATTAGATAATAAAGCCAAAATTTCTGCCTATTTTCAGCGTGAGCAAGAATTTAGCCGCTTTGCTTCTCATGAGTTAAGAACGCCAATTATGGTGATAAAAGGCTCAACTGAATTATTGAAAAAAGTGCCAGATATGCCTCGAGTTGCCAATAAAGCCGTAGCGCGGATTGAATATGCCGGCAATCAAATGCAAATACTGACAGAAGCGTTTTTGTTATTGGGTAAAGAAGACATCGAGTCACACCATATTAATAACGAATCATTATCTGAGCATATTAAAACGGTGCTATCGAATATGGCAGAACATTTTGCTAAACAAGATGCGACGTATGAGTTAAAAGAAAAGCACCCAAGCTCAATTGAAGCACCATCCAGCTTTATTGATATTGTGATGGCGAACTTATTAAAAAATGCATTTAGTTATAGCATTGGCGATATTGTGATTGAGCTAACCGAGAAAACGTTGGTTATAACAAATCAACATGATGGCAATGATATGCATAATTCAGGTTACGGTTGTGGTTTAGCCATTATTGAACGCATATGCACTCGGATGGACTGGGACTTCAACACCGACAATGACGGTAAGTTATTTAAGGCGAAGGTGGTGTTTGGGTGAAGAGGGGAAAATGTGATCTTCACGATTTTTTCACGCTTGCTCGAATATATTGTTTCTCATCGATGCAACAAACCGACAATCAAAGGTGAAGAATCATGAAAAAGACACTATCAACTCTTTCGCTTGCAGCATTAATTTCCATTCCTTCTCTCGCCATGGCTGAAGTGGTTTCTCCAGCGATGAAGAGTGAAAGTTCTTCTCAAGGTGGTTTCCAAGGGCCGCGTCATGGCACTGCCGTTATTGAAACGATTAAAGCGGCCAAAGAGGCCAGTGATGACGCCAAAGTAGTGTTAACAGGTAAAATTAAAAGCTCATTAGGTGATGAAGATTATATCTTTGCTGATTCAACGGGCGACATTACCGTAGAAATTGATCATGACAAATGGCATGGTCGGACGGTAACAACGGAACATACCGTGGTACTACGTGGTGAAGTAGATAAAGACTGGAACAGCCTAACCATCGATGTGGATAGCTTAGAAGTTCAATAAACGAGAAGTGAAGTAGCCAGAATTAAAATAAACATCAAAACTAAATAAAAGAAGCCTGCACCACACTCGATGCAGGCTTCTTTGTATTGATCGTCAATGTGTTGAATGATTAAAAAATCAAATGCGCAACGCCAACAATCACTGGTAGGGTAATGAGGGTTCGTAAAATAAAGATCACGAACAATTCCAATAAGGTTACTGGGATTTTACTGCCTAACAGTAGAGCGCCCACTTCAGACATATAAATCAGCTGGGTGACCGACATTGCCGCAATCACAAAGCGGGTCATATCACTGTGGATCGGAGCAGCAAGAATCGCTGGAATAAACATATCGGCAAAACCGACCACAATGGTTTGTGAAGCAGCAACGGCTTCAGGCAGACCTAATAGCTTTAAGTAAGGAATAAATGGCTGGCCAAGGATTTCGAACAGTGAGCTGTGTTCTGCAATTATAAGAGCACCAGTACCTAACGCCATCACGACAGGTAATACGCCAAACACCATATCAATGGCATTTTTAATCCCTTCAATAAGTACTTTATGCAACGAGCCAACATTGTCCGCTTTAGTTAGCGCTAAATGCATGCCCCAAGAGAAGTTGCTGTGTCCTGCTGGTAAATCATCTGCTTTCATATCTGGCACTGAACCATCAATGAAAGTGTCTTTTTTCCAGCGTAGTGGTGGAATGCGTGGCAAGATGATTGCCGCCACAAGACCGGCTAAACAAACCGCGCCATAAAATGGAATGAACAGATGCTCAAGGTTAACTTGCGCGATAACCACCAAGCTGAAAGTAATCGACACCGCAGAGAAAGTCGTACCGACAATCGCCGCTTCTCGTTGAGTATAAAACTTATCTTCATATTGTTTGCTTGTTAGCAAGATACCAACCGAGCCATCACCTAACCAAGAAGCCATACAATCAATAGCTGAACGTCCTGGTAGGTTAAAGATAGGACGCATCACTTTACTTAATAGCGTGCCAAACAGTTCAAGCAAGCCAAAGTTAAGCAGTAGAGGCAAAAGCATACCGGCAAAAATGAAAACACAGAATAAGGTAGGTAATAGGCCACTAAGTACCATTCCTCCTGTATTTTCTTCCCAAACCATTTCAGGACCCACATGGTAAAACGCCATAATCGCAGCGACGCCACCTAGGATTCGCACGACAAACCAAATTAATGATGGCGTCAGCAAAGCATGTAAGAAGGCGTTGTTTTTAATAAATGAAGGTTGAACCAATTTATACAAAGTAGTGATCACGGCCATAAACGCAATAACCATCGTAATGACTTCAATGATGCTACCGCTAATGGTCGCTTGTAGGGATTTTGCCAAGATTGCTACAGGAATCGTGTATGAGCCTTGATAGCTGAGCGGGGCCATGAATAAAAACAAACCGATCAAAGATGGAATAATAAAGGTAAGGTAAGTTTTTACTGGGTAGGTTGTTTTTTCAACCTTAGCGTTACCCGCTAGTTTTGAAGAATCGTTCATTATGCTCTCAAATGGTAATGCTTAAAAATTACGCAATCCTTCGCATAACTATTCACTATCAATCCATGATTTATTCAATGGCGGCAAGAATACCGATTTTCTAATCAAAGTGAAATAGGGAAACGGCAATTTTTTGAGAGAAAAGTGGCGCATAAAGAGCTCAAGTATCATGCTGAATAATAGAGCGGTGTATTTTCATTCAAACCGCTTGTTCAGTGGTCAATATCCCTTTTTTATAAGGCGAGGTTTAGGTGTTAAGTTTGGAGGCGACGCAAAAAAGTGGCCATCATGCCTGATCATTTGTGATAAAAGTCACGATATTAGTTGCTGCTTTGCTATAAAGCGGTCAGAATAGCCGCTCAATCAAGATTATTAATATCACTTCCAGCGACACCAATCCTGAAAGCAGAGTAAATTCTCATATACTTAACTAAGTCGATACCTTAAATAAGGTTGAAGTTAATGAGTGTATATATCCAATTATTTTGGATATAAATGATATTGATATTCATACCTCTAAGCCTTTGGCTTTTCTATTTATCGAGATCAATATTTATGAGTTTTTCCTCTTTAGGACTTTCTGCCCCTTTACTTAAAGCGGTGGAAGAGCAAGGCTATACCACACCTTCACCAATCCAAGCAAAAGCGATCCCAGCCGTTATTGAAGGGCAAGATGTGATGGCAGCAGCTCAGACGGGTACAGGTAAGACAGCCGGTTTCACACTTCCAATTCTTGAGCGTTTATTGGCCGGTGACCGTGTTAAACCGAATCAAGTTCGTGCACTGATTTTAACCCCAACACGTGAGTTAGCCGCTCAGGTTCATAAGAACGTAGATCAATACAGCCGACACACACGTTTAACTTCAACCGTTGTCTTTGGTGGCGTTAAAATTAACCCACAAATGATGAAATTAAGACAAGGTGTGGATGTGCTCGTCGCAACCCCAGGTCGTCTATTAGATTTATATAACCAAAATGCTGTGCGCTTTTCTCAACTTGAAGTCTTAGTGCTTGATGAAGCTGACCGCATGTTGGATATGGGCTTTATTCGTGACATCCGTAAGATCTTATCTTTCTTACCGGCGAAGCGTCAGAACTTATTATTCTCAGCAACCTTCTCTGACGAAATTCGTCAACTTGCAAAAGGTTTAGTGAATAACCCAGTCGAAATTTCAGTTAATCCAGCAAACCAAACAGCAACAACCGTTGAGCAATGCATCTATCCTGCGGATCAGAAAAAGAAAGCACCAATGCTACTTAAGCTGATTGAAGATAATGATTGGCAACAAGTGTTAGTGTTTAGCAAAACAAAGCATGGCGCGAACCGTTTGAGCCGTTTCTTAGATGAGAAAGGTGTGACTTCTGCAGCGATTCACGGCAACAAAAGTCAGGGCGCACGTACCAAAGCATTAGAGAACTTTAAAACGGGTGAAGTGCGCGTGTTAGTGGCAACCGATATCGCGGCTCGTGGTATTGATATTGCCCAACTACCGCAAGTCGTGAACTTTGACTTACCACATGTATCAGAAGACTATGTCCACCGTATTGGCCGTACTGGCCGTGCTGGCGCAACGGGTAAAGCGATTTCTTTAGTGTGTGTCGATGAAGCGCATGACTTATTCTCAATTGAACGCTTAATCAAACAAGTATTACCACGTATGGAACTTGATGGTTTCCCAGTGGTGAATAAACTGCCGGAATCGAGATTGGATACCCGTCCAATGAAACCGAAAAAACCAAAGAAACCGAAAAAAACGTTCCAACATAATGATGGACAACGTTCAGGTGACAATGCACGTGGTCATAAACCCGTAAGCAAAAACCGTCGTCATGCGGGTAATGCAAAGCCGGCGACAGCATCTAACGACGCAGCGGCAAAGCCACAAGCCAATGCGAAACCTAAACCAGTCGCTAACCGTAAGCCTGCTGGTGCATCACCACAACGTAATCCTAAAAATAACGGTAGCAATTTTTAATCGAAATTGAGTCGGTAAAATATAGGATTCTCCGTGTGCGAGATCGCTTACAAGCGATGTAAGTGATAACGGCAAATTGATATATAAATTAGAAAAAGCTATTTATAACGCATTGTTATGGATGGCTTTTTTGTTTTTCAGCGTTTTTCCTTTAGAGAAAGATTAAAAACTTTGAATTCGATCTCTTGAGGAATTTCATCAAAAGCGTAGTCTTATTGGTGTCGGAAGGAAACGACATAGGATTTAAGAAAAACCAAGATGGTTTTATTCAGGATGAAGGTTGGTGGTTAGGATAACGGCCAGCAGGATGCAAAGGACATTTAACGGATTAAATTAAGTGGCAGGATGCGACTTAAATGGATTAATGGACCCCTCTAGTTTGAGGAAGGGAACACCGCTCAAGGAACAAGTGATGAGCGCTAATTAGGAACAATTAGCAGCAAGGATTTGCGTAAGGACACCGCTAGGAAGGCGAGGCAGGAATGAGCTTAGGATAAGCACTATCAAGGATTAGATGCATGGAGCACTGATAGTAGCCGGATTGCTGCGAGTAAGACTATAACCCCGATACGAAAGTGTCGGGGTTTTTCTTTTGTACTGCACTCTCAATATCGAATGCATCCCTTAGTGTTTTGGTATTACTTATCGTTATAGAAATAGTGTAGAATCCGGGGCAAGAAACTCTGCTCAAGGGTCAAAGACCTAAATACAAGGCTAATAGAACATGCAACAAAGCGATTTCGAAACACTGGTAAAAACGTTATGTACTCTAGATTCAGTACCAACGGCACTTAAGTTTTTACAAATGAACAGCGACAGTAATGTGGCCGATGCCGCGAAATCTCTGTCTGGGCAATTTGCACTAGCAGAAGTGGAAGGTGAAAACCGTATCTATCATGTGACAACTCAGCCTGATGATAATGGCGTTGAGCAAGAATACGTTGAACATATTATGAATGAAGGTGACGATATTATCCGTTTCGTAGCCTGGTTCTTTGACATTATGTTCGATGTGAAAAATAAAGAAACTTATACCGCAGCAGGTAAAACGTATACTCAGCCAAAACGTAGTTAAGTTGCTGTTTTAACTCGCTGATGAAAAGCCAATAGAGAAATCTATTGGCTTTTTTTGTTTCACCTCTCCACTCTCTATCTTTCTTTTCGTTTATGCTGTTATTTACCCATAAAAAAGTGCAATCTTTGGTCTGTTTTTCGATACATTAGAGAAAACAATAAAATAGATACTCAAGGAGCAAGGATGTTCGTTAGAGAAGCAGAGTTTCAGGATTACTCGAAAATAGCAAAGCTACATGCGACTAGTTGGCAGCAAGTCTACCAAGGTCTGTTAGATGATGATTATCTGAAAAACAGAGTGCAGGATGAGCATTTGGCTATGTGGCAAACGCGTTTAACTCACCCGTCACTCAATCAAGGGGTGCTTGTATTGGAAGATGATGGAGTGTTATGTGGTTTTGTTTGTTTATATGGGAATCATAGTTTTGACCAAGGTACTATGATTGATAATTTGCATGTGAATGAATCACAGCGAGGTAAAGGTTACGGAAAAACCTTGCTAGCAGAAGCCGCAACATGGGCGCAAAAACATTTTTCTGACTCGGGTATCTATTTAGAAGTACTCGAGGGTAATACCCCAGCGAAAGCGTTTTATTTGTCTTTGGCTGCGCAAGATGATGGTGATTTTATCTGGAAAGCGCCATGTGGTTCACAAGTGCCATGTCATACTTATTGTTGGGAAAGTCCTAAGGCTTTATTAGACGCCACAACCTAGCCATATCAATCGTAATACATAATTGATTCAACATAATGCGAACACTGAGCAAAGGGATCCTGAAATAGGATCCCTTTGTTTTTATCGATTCGATATCCGCTGTGAGTGGTGATTAGTGCACCTTTCGAGTTTGCTGCTTTAATACATGTTGGCATAAAGCATCGGCTAATAAATGGGATGCGATATTTCTATCGATTAAAGACGATGGCATGTGCCCCGTTTTGACGATACCAAGCCATTCTTGAACCATATTATCAAAGCCTTTCGTGGCCAGCATTGGCATCCAGTCTTTGGTTTGTAATTGTTGAGCCTTGTCGTCTTGCCACAAAGTCCCCTCCATAAAACCTCGGAATTCATAAGACTGATTAGCAAAATCGGCAGAGATGCGTTCTTGGGTTTGACCAAATACACGATTCATCGACGCATTTAACAAGCTACCTTGTTGCTGCCATTGTACATTGATACTCGCGAGTTGCTGATTATCGCTCCACTGGGTTGCAATATGTATATCGTTTATATCGGCCTTCGCATAAATATTGACGCTATCGAGTGGGTGAATAAAGTCATCAAAAATAAAAGTACGCGCATCACCAGGTTGATTGAAACGATGTTTTTCCCAACGTAATGAGTGCAAAGAGCTGAGCGGCATTCCCGATTGCACACCGACCAAATGCTGGTTGAATAGGGGAATGTGGCGGCGATTAAACCCAACGTATAACGGTGTGTTATTACGTTGAGCGAGATCGTACAGGGCTTCGCAGTCGTGGCCATTATCAACCAGAGGTTTATCAACAAAAGTGGCAATACGTTGCGATAAGAAGAAGCTGGCGATATCTTTATGACTAGACGTCGCGCTGTGGATCATCACGGCATCAATGCCTGCATGAATCAATTGACGGTAATCGCTGTAGTATTCTCGAACATTATATTTGCTGGCTAAGCCTTGTAGAACATCGGCATTGCGGGTGCATAAGACCCATTCAACACCTTCAATTTGAGTAATAAAAGGTAAGTAGGCTTTTTGGGCGATGCCACCGAGTCCGATGAGTGCAATTTTCATTCTCTTTCCTTTTATCTAAATTTTGCTTAACGTCAGACTATCATACGGATTTTTTTCAATGTTGTTGATCTTTCAATGTGATTTTTTCAGTAGAATAGGCAGGCATTCAATATGAATAAAGGGAACTTATGACACTCACTATTTGGTTATCGCTGTTACTTATCTGCTTATTGGGCGCTATGTCACCGGGGCCAAGTTTGGCGATGGTCGCAAAACATAGCTTAGCTGGTGGACGAAAAAATGGCTTAGCTACGGCGTGGGCACATGCATTTGGGATTGGCCTTTATGCGTTATTTACCATTTTAGGTTTAGCGATTTTACTTCACCAGTTTCCTTTGGTGTTTAAAGTGATTACTTATGCCGGTGCCGCGTATTTAGCTTGGCTAGGTTTCAATGCCATTCAATCCAAAGGCGGCATTGCCGAGCGTTTAGAATCTGGACACAGTTGTTCGGTGGCGCAATCGGCAAAAGAAGGCTTTTTGATTTCCATTCTCAGCCCGAAGATCGCTATTTTCTTTACTGCCTTATTTAGTCAGTTTGTGGCGGTGAGCGCCGAAACCAGCAGTAAAGCAATTATTGTGATGACCCCTTTCATTGTTGATGGACTGTGGTATACCTTGATTACGTTTATGCTCTCCAGCCAATTACTACTGGCGACATTACGCAATAAAGCCCACTGGATTGATCGCATCTCTGGGGTGGTATTAATTGCATTGGCATTGCGGGTAATGTGGGTCGCTTAACTCACCATTCACCATTCACCATTCACCATATCAAGCTAGAATTGAAGGTAGACATACATGGCACAATCATTAAAGAGTCGCTTGATGAAACTAAACTTTAACCTTGAAGATGCAAGCCAGGTGATTATTGGCGCGTTTACCCTAGCGGTTCCGATTTCTTTTTCAGAAGAAGCGTGGGATTTAAGCAAAACATTACCACTAGAAAATGTGGCAATGTTGTTTTTTATTTCTATTTTATTCCTCGGTTTTTTTGCCTATCAAAGCGTATTTCAAAGCGATGTGAAACGCCGAATGTTAGCGTTTATTTTGCGCATTGTATTTGCCTATTTGCTCACCATTTTTGTGGTGGCCTTGGTGCTTTTTACCTTAGACAAACTCCCGTTACAAACCGAGCCATTATTAGCATTTAAGCGATTGATTCTGATAGCGATGCCTGCGTCAATGGGCGCGATTGTCGTCGATAGTTTTGATAAAGAGTAAGACGCAAATCAGCCGCGCGATTGGGCGCTGAAATAAGAAAGCCAGAGGCGGATGTCTCTGGCTTTTTAGTTTCGGATGTACACTGAGCCTATGAGGTTAATCATCCTCGATAAGTCATAGGAATTACGCCAATAACATCACCCCAGATTGTGCGGGCAAGGTTAAGGTTTGGCGCAATAAATCATCGCCACCTAGCCATACATTCAACGGATTAGTGCTCGGCAATTCAATATGGCATTCTTCGGTACTTTTATTAATCGCCACCACACCCAACGGGCTTTCTTCGCTGCCACGTAAAACCACCAATACTTCATCTGTTGATTCCAGAATATGCATAGGCGAGCCATGCACTTGCTTATGAAACTGAATCATCTTGATAAGGCTAGTATCGTGCCAGCTTTGCTCCCAACGTGGGTAGCCTAGTGCATCCAGATCGTTGCTGGTGTTTAAATCGGTATAAATCAACGGCGCACCATTGCGACAACCGAGTAAATAACAATACACCAGTTGTTCTTGTTGTGGCGTCAGCATTTGATTGCGGAAGACATCATTGTTAGGAATATCATGCGTCACTGCAAAGGTAATGGCGCGCTTCTCGTCTAAACATTGCCCTTGCTGGGCTAAATCTAATAACGAGGTCATGCTGTGATCGTATTTAAACACGTCCAATAAACGATGAAATAACGGGAAATCGTAAGCGTCAAAAGAGGTGCTTTCAATAAAAGGCTTTAAGAAGACCTCATACTCAGTTTTTCCTTCACCACCGTCGGTAATGATCTCACCAAATATTTTGACGTCTTCACAGATCTCATCGGTCCATACTTTGGCAATATGCTCTGGTGAAAGGTGTTTCGCTGCATCAATACGAAAGCCTGCTACGCCGAGGTTTTTCAATGCTTTTAAGTAGGCTTGCTGGTGGGCAATGACCGTTTCAGTCGGCGCTAAGGTCGGTAATCCTGGGTCAGTATCGCTGCTGCTTAAACGTCCTTTCTGAACCTCGTTGGCGTCGAGCCAGTTGGTGATAGGAAAAGCAGGCTCAAAATCTTCATCGGTAAACAATGGTTGTGATAAATCGCCGAACAATTTTAATGATTCGAAATGTTCCGCTTTAGCCTGGTAGTCGGCCATTGTTTGTGGATTAGGGTAGGTGAGATCGTCGCGAGCTTGAGACTCATTCGCCATGTGATTAAACACCACATCGACATACAAGGCGATACCATGTTCCGACAAAGCGCGTTGCATGGCGATAAAATCATGAGTGTTGCCGAGTGGGTTATCAATCACGCGATAATCTTGTGGTTGGTACCGGTTCCACCATTCAGAGTGAGCAGGGGACGTCATGGCAGGTGACACTAATACAGAGTCATAGCCTAATTGAGCGATACGTTCGGCTTCGCTGGCCACTTTTTGATACGACCAATCAAAGGCATGTAAAATCACATCGGCAGAAGAAACTGCAGGGTTTGCAGTAGCAGGTTGATTTGTGAATACAGACATAATGCCTCTTTAAATTTATATAGAAAAAGAAAAAACGCACAACGCCAGCATCATTGCCGGCGTTGTGAATTACATTAAAGCGATGGCATTACCACCATGCTTCAGCTTGGATACCAACCGATACTTCATTTGATTGGTTGTTGCCAAAGCGGTTGTCGTTTTTGAAGTCATCAACATAAGAAGCGTAAACACGGATTTCAGGACGCGCCCAGAAGCCAGAGCCCGCAGACCATGCTTGAGCGACGGTGAACTTCGTACCTTCGTTATCAGCGCCGTCGTTACCCCATTGGTTTTCTTCTGTGTAGTAACCAGCTTCAAACTCAGTCTTCATGGTTTCAGACCAGTTATAGATTGGACGCATCACTACGTTAGCAAATTTATGGTCTTCTTTATCACCTTTGTATGAGCTTTGAGCGTACATCACCTGGTGACCAAAGTCCCAGTTCTCGCTTAAATCGACCACACCGAAGTTAATCACACGGAAGCCAGTATCACCATCTGATACCGCAGGGATCCAGCTACCTGAACCTAGCCCAGCCATCCCAGATGCCGCACCGTTAGTCGCAAACTGGAATACCGTTTTGTTGAAGCCACCAAAGAAGTTACCTTGAGTGATCACCGCCGTCGCCATTACGCTGTCTTTAGTATCTAGGTTGAAATCTTCTTGTTCATCGGTTTCATTAACCATGTAGTAGTTTACGCCAAGCTCTAATGACGCATCTTGCCATAAACCTAATCCTGCATAACGTAAGTCAAAATTGTTAACGTTGTAATTTTGCTTATCAGCAACGCCATCACCATCTAAGTCGACACCAATATCGTTACCTAAAGAATCATCACGCATGAAAGCAAACGAGATTTTACCTGGGCCAGCCGTGACATTTTCGATACCGCCGCCAGCGCCACCAGAAGTGTTCCAGTAGTAGAAATCAGTAATATGGATATCTTGACGTTGGTAGTAACGCTTACCCGCCCAAAGGGTTGCTTCTTTATCGAAATCAAATAGGCCTTTCGCTTGAACGTTAAACTGAGCAAGCGCCACATCAGCACCATTGTCATCATCACGCGCCGATTCCCAGCCATTTGAACCATCAGAACCATAAGCAATCATTGAACTTACAATGAACTCTGCACTGTCACCGGCTTTAATAGGGGTTGTATCTAATTGAATTTCGCCGTAAACATCATCTTCGTTACCAAGACGGCCCACTTTATTTCTTTCGTATGACTCATTGGCTCCACCATGAGCACTGACACCAGCACCAGCACGCATATAGCCATGGAAATCAACACCCACCGCCATAGCAGCAGGGGCGAGTAAAGCGGAAGAAACGGCAGCAGCGGTTAAACAAACTTTGAGGGTTTTCATATTAGCAATCCTTTATATTGTTTCATCTTGCTCAACGGTTGGTTATGAACCTATGAGACGATTAAATCTCTGAATGTGTGGCGGCTTTTAGGAGCTTTTATTTGAATCATTCAGCGATGAAGCAATTTTGCGAGAACCGAGGGGGACTAACATCCTCCCAAAACAAGGGCGTAGGGGGAGTAGAGATTAAGGATGAGTGCGAGGATCACACTCTGTGCAAATGAAGACCCTAGAAAGCGCGATTTTGAAGTGAATTAGCCATGTGAAAGCCCAGAAAAATGAGATCGTTCGCTCAAATAACCGGGTTTTGTGAACAGAGTTGGATTTTATGAATTGAATGATGATTTTGTGGTTTTACCCATAAATGAGGGTGAAATGATAGGGGATGTTTAGGGGGAGATTAACCCATGTATGCCTTAAGTTTCGAGTAACCAACCCCATCCAACTTCCCCTTATATCGACTTCTACTGCCAAGTGACATCATCTACCAAGGGGAAGAGCGGATCTTTGGCGCGAAACAGCAAGCGGTCACAAACAACTCCCTTTACCAACGAAAAATACTTGGCATCAAAACTTATAGCCAAGGGAGGGGTGGGGAGGGTTGATGTGAATGACTTATTTTGTGCCTCAAACTGAGTCGCCAGTAACTCTACTGATTATCATTTTCCATATACTTTCTCATGCCAAATATTGCCAATTCTGCATAGCTTGAAATTAGAATAATTGGATTTTTAATTAGAAAACTAGGTATACATGGATCAGAGGTAATATAGCCCCGGTTTGGGTTCGCTCTAGATACTGAGTAAATTTACAGTTGTTTATCATGAGTTGGCTTTGGTGAACTATACGGATTATTTCCGTATTTTATGCTGAGTGAATATGAGATAAATATTACTTTATTAATAAATTTAGCTATTTAGCTTGCTGTTCCAAAAAGTGACTGAGAAAATAGACGGAAAAACTATACGGATTTTTTCCGTCTATTAAATTGTTATAACTTTTATTGGAGTTTGAGTGAGAAATAGAAATCATGAATTGTTAGAAATTCTTGTTGGCTTGATCGGTGATCTAACTATTTCAGTTAGTATAATTCGTGAATATGAAGAAAAGCCTTATATGCACAAACCAGAATTGATAGCTAGTCGACAAAGTATTTGGAGACTGTGTTTTAATTCGATTGTTTTAAACTGTTGCAAGTACGTGGAGTTAAATCGTAAATATTCTCGCGAATTTAATGAAATGACACCTGAGTTGAACAAAATTCGTGGGCAGTATAATAAGTTAATTACTAGCAACAAATCTCTATTGATCTTGCGAGACGACTACGTAGCTCATGTTAACTCATTTAAAACAAAAAAGTGCTTAACGCCTGACGAAGTACAAAATCATATTGTCACTATGATTGGCGGGGGAACGAATGCAGCAGAATTTCTATATTGGATATGCCCTGATGATTATGAGTCATCTAACCCGAATGAAAGTTTAGTAGGGGTAGTGACGCAGCTAAGAGATCTGCTGGTATCAAAGTTATAACAAACATTTAAGAGTGATTCACAACGCTCGGCATTTTTGCTTCTACTGCAAATTTAGTGTTTATGGCACAATGCTTTAGGTTTGGGTGTAGGCGTTGTTCACCCCTTAACGCGGCGTTAGATTTTAAACGAAGTGTAGTGGTTAGGAAAAATAATGAAGTATAGAAAAACTGAAAAGTGGGATGACTTAGAAAACAGCAAAAACCTACTTTTTTTTGCTCAACTATTTGATGAGCTGTTTTTTGATTTCTCTCTCGATACTTATAAGCCATCGTCCATGAACACAAGTTTGTTGTGTGAGGAGGCACTGGAGGTAATCGATGAGATCCAAAAAGGAAATATTAAAGCACCAAATTTACAACATGTTATCGATGAACTATGTGAAAACTTGTCAAGAGATAAGGCTGCAAATGCTCTATTGTCTATCAAGTTAAAACAAATTAACGCTACTCTTCGTGACCCTAAGAAGACGGCTGAAGATAAGAAAATAGTAGTTGAATTAATACTTCGTCAAATTAATCTGAAGCGGTATAAAAAGAAAAACGAAGAACTACTCATCCAAGTAATCAAGGGGGAAGTTGACTTTTCTTCAATCCGATCATTGGCTAGAAGTTACGCAACAACACTATTAAATTTAGGTTTCAGTTCAGAGTATATTGCTGAAACAACACAAAAGTTTTTCCACTACGACAAAAACAGAATTCATGGCAATAGCGCAATCGAGGACTTTATACAAATATTCTGCGATAAGCCAAAACAATATCAAATAGTCTTCCGCTCAACTAAAGATGTTGATCTATATAAAGACTCTTTGAAAGCATTTGGCATCAAATTGGTAAATGACCTGCACGACTTAGATATAGACCATACTAAACATAAGTTTCCTAAGAGCGAAAAAGAAGTATACATATGCGTTTCAGAGATAAAGGCTCGAGACAATTTTTCTGCCAAAAATACCGCTGAAGATACTTTAGAGATGTTGAGCACGATATTTGGTCTATTTCACCACAAACAGCAACTCAGCTGGACTACAGATTGTTTGATTTGGAATGAGACAGATAATGAAGTGAGTAGGTCTCGTATCCGAACAAATGCGATGCATAAATGTAGTGACCAAAAGCCGTCTAGAGCAGCGATACAAGCGAATAGATTTTTGTCAGAATTTGGCTTAGAGAAAAACTCATTTAGAGTGTTTACTAGAGCAGCTGAGCTTCACTCTCTTGCCTTAAAAAGCGATTCCAATGAGAATCAGATGCTAAACTTATGGATTGCTCTTGAATCAATTATTCCAGCTTCTCACGACTCAAATATATCGAACATAGAGCATATTGTTCAGAGCACGATGCCTTTCTTAAATTTAGGCTACTATCAGAGGCTAGTTGCCCGCTTAACAAGTGATCTTTTTAACTGGAATCGCAATCAGACAAAGAAAATTCTAAAGGATATCGAAGGGGATAATCAGGTAATAAAGGTAGCTAAATTGTTATCTTTAGAAGATTATTCCGATAAGCGACAGGAGTTGAAAGACTCTTTTAAAGATTTTCACCTGCTATATGATCGTTTTGAGTATTTAGAATTTATTTATGCGGATCCACAAAATATGCTCAAAGGTTTAAAAAACCATACTATCAGAGTGGGCTGGCAAATTAGAAGGATCTACCGTGCTCGTAACATGATCGTTCATAGTGGTATGACACCGAGTTATATTGAACTTCTTATTGAAAATGTGCATGACTATTTAGACCATATAATAGGGAAAATCATAATGTTAGTGAATGACTCTCAGAAAGTTCTGAGTATCGAGCAGGCATTCAAGTTAACTGATATGACGTACAAAGCTCTGGAAGACACATTATCGAACAAAAAGTTAAAGCTTAAATCAGAACTGATTGAACAGATGTATATATCTTAAAATCTAACAAACGTTTAAGGCGTCAATACACTTTTCTTATCTTGAAATTATGCCACTAAGTGATCTGAGCTAAGAGGCTTCTGTCCAACAATAGTTCGGTGTAACCAACCCCATCCAACTTCCCCTTATGTCGACTTCTACTGCCAAGTGACATCATCTATCAAGGGGAAGAGCTAATCTTTGTCACTTTTACTTTCGCTAATTAAAGTTAATCGCATGTTGTAAGTGGCTTAAAGTCGTTATTAACGGCAGAGTCTAAGTGGGTCAGGAATCGGCTTGTTTAGTGTGAGTCTTGGAAAACTGAGGCAGGTAACACTTGAGTATATGCGGCTAAACAACAAGCGATCACCAATCACTCCCTCCCTTTACCAATGAAAAATACTTGGCCTCAATATTGACAGCCAAGGGAGGGCTGGGGAGGGTTGATGTGAGTGACTTATTTGTGCTCCAAAATCATTCTCAGTCCAGTCGGGTAATGAAGGTTTGCTCATCATCCACAAATGCCACAAAGCCGCCGTGGTAGATAAATACTCGACCGCGTCCCTCAACGAGACACGCAAGCTGTGGGTGCAAATCTTCTTCGTTATCTTGGCTTTGAAAAGTGCCTGTATCGGTGATGACGCCGCTGAGTGAAGGCAAATACCCATAAGTGCGCTTGGCCTGATCAATCAAGCTCAATTCGCTGGTGGTAGAAAAGCAGGAAGGGATCCTACCGGCTTCTTCGATAAATAAAGTTTTCAGCTCTTCAAAAGCGGTAATCACTAGCCAGTCGATGTCGTTAACATGATGAATAAACATGGAGTTTCTCGGTAATTCTGATGCGGAGATTTTATCACTATCAGGGGGATCGTAGTAGAGGGGGAGTGGTTAAAGACGGAGATGCGGTGTTATTTTCGCATACAGTGTTATTTTCGGGTATTTACTCGGCCAACTTGAAACACGTTTTGTACAGAAGCCTGTCAGCCTATTACTGGCAGGTTTCTATCCAAAAATCATGTTCAATTTATCCATTCAGCATTGTTTCTCTTGAGTTTCGAGCCATCAAAGACTACTTAACGAGGCAATCGACACCGTAAGCAACAGAATGGCTCGAACTCCCTAAAAACACACCGATTTTATTGGTTTAAACATTCTTTTCTAACAATCTCAGCGCCAGCACTTAACGCATGGAGTTTGGCGTTCGCAACGTCACGCGAGAGTGGTGCCATACCACAGTTCGTACATGGGTAAAGTTTGTCTGCATCAACATATTTCAGCGCTTCGCGTAGTGTTGCAGCAACCTCTTCTGGGGTTTCAATCGTGTTAGTCGCGACGTCGATAGCGCCGACCATGACTTTTTTGCCACGCACTAATTCAAGTAATTCCATCGGGACATGAGAGTTATGGCATTCGAGGGAAATAATATCGATACTCGAACGTTGTAATTTAGGAAACACTTCTTCATATTGACGCCATTCACTGCCTAGGGTCTTTTTCCAATCCGTATTGGCTTTAATTCCGTAGCCATAGCAAATGTGAACAGCGGTTTCGCACGTTAATCCCTCACTCGCGCGTTCAAGGGCTTCGATGCCCCAATCATTCACTTCATCAAAGAAAACATTAAACGCCGGTTCATCAAATTGAATAATGTCGACGCCAGCCTTAGCCAGTTCTTTTGCTTCTTCATTGAGGATTTTAGCGAACTCTAACGCTAACTCTCTACGGCTCTTATAGTGCGCATCATAAAGGGTATCGACCATTGTCATAGGCCCAGGCAATGCCCATTTGATCGGTTTGTCCGTTTGTGAGCGTAGGAATTTTGCATCTTCAACAAAGACGGATTTTTGTCGCGATACTGGCCCGACGACGCATGGGACTGAAGCCTCGTAACGGTCACGAATTTTGACGGTTTGGCGGTTTTCAAAATCAACGCCATTTAAGTGTTCAATAAAGGTAGTAACAAAGTGTTGTCGAGTTTGTTCGCCATCACTGACGATGTCCGTACTGGCCAGAAGTTGTTCATGCAGCGCGATACGGAGTGCATCTTGTTTACCGTCAATGAGTTCTTGTCCCTCTAATTTCCATGGTGACCAAAGAACTTGAGGTTGCGCGAGCCAAGCCGGTTTAGGGAGGCTACCTGCCGTCGAAGTAGGAAATAATTTTGTCATTAGAATTGCTCGCTGTGTTGGCTAGTTAAGGTGTTGGTGTATTGGGCTGACCACTGCTCAAGAAAATGTTGATAAGGTTTAATGAAGACTTCTTCAACAAACTTTCCTTGTTCAATCGCGAGACGAGTTCGCTCTTCACGATCATAAATAATGCCGGTGACAGAATGGTCATTACATTTCAAATTAGCTTGGTATCGTTCGCTTGCGACAGTATTGGCAAAGTAGATCTCAGGACGATAAATTTTTTGGAAAGTCTCCATCGTGCTGATGGTACTGATCAGCTCTAAATTGGTGTAATCATTCAGTAGATCGCCAAAGAAAAAGAAGGCGAGTGGCGCTACGCAGCCTTTAGGCATGAAATAACGCACTTGTAAGCCCATTTTTTGAAAGTACTGCTCTGTGAGGGATGACTCATTAGGTTGGTATTCAAAACCAAGAATAGGGTGGTGATTATGGGTGCGCTGGTACACTTTACTGTCTGAAACACTCAGGCAAATAACCGGTGGCTTAGCGAAGTTTTGTTTATAAGCTTCTGAGTTAACAAAAGATTTAAATATGTTGCCATGCAGGAGGCCAAAATCTTCAGGTACTGAGAAGCGTGTTTTTCCCTTATTGTGCTCGGCTAAACGGACGCTAAAATCGTAATCACGTACATAAGAAGAGAAATTGTTGCCGACTATTCCCTCGCTGCGCTGGTTAGTTTGATGATCAACGATATAGGTTTTTAACACTTCAATGGATGGGATGACGGCGTCGTTATTTTCCATATTGAGATTGACAGAGATAATCTCTAATTCTACAGAGTAACGGTCACCGCTTTGATTATCCCAGTTCGCTAGGTCATTGAAACGGCGGTTAATCATGGTCAATGTGTTACGTAGGTTTTGTTGACGATGTTTTCCGCGCGCTAAATTGGCAAAATTCGTCGTAATACGTGTATTGTCTGAAGGATGATAATTTTCATCAAGGCAGGTATTGTTGATCGTAAAAGTAAAATTCAAAGTCATGAGCATCATCTTCCATTTTGTCTTTGATGGAATCAAAACCATCTTTGGTGTAAGGCATGATGAATTTATAACGGGTTGGCTACAACTTTAACAATGTTATTACTTAATGTTGATCGTGAAAAAAATTCATGATCGAAATATTTGGAATGAAATACGTTAATGAAAATTCCGTTCTTCTTGATTCTTCTAACCGATCACTCTGCAGGTAACAATCGGCATATTGCGCATTTCAAGTTGTAGGGTAGGCAGCTAAAACAACCTAATGGCAGTGTTTAAGGGGAGTTTTGATATGGCTTAATTGGGATTAATGGTTTATGCCCCAAACGAATTCAGAGCGTAAACGTTGTGACCACACGCTTTAAATTTACTAAGCATTGATCGTATTAATAAAGCCCGTCAGTCGAGATACCAGTTAGTCGCATAAATGACTAAAATCACGAGAGTGACAAGACAGACTAATATCATTGCCATCTTTTTCATGTAGTTTGATCTATCAAATACAACGCCTTTTTCTTCCCTCACCCTTGCTTCTTCATCAAAATGCCATTTAATCGCTAAGTAGCCTCCAATACCTAATACAATAAGCTTAAAAGCTCCAGCAAAGTACGGAAAGATGTTAATCCAACTGCCGTTCATTATTAATCTCCATCCAATTCAATATCGATTTTTCGTTAGCATAATTAAAGGTTTATGCTTTATTTTCCTCAAGAACAGGCGTTCTAGCTAGCGCAAGTCTACTGCTGGCGCAGGTTGCCCACAAGTCTTTGTGTCATACCTGTCATTATTGGTCGTTGGTTTAATGAGTAACATTACTTTCCATTTACCTCACTGACCCATTATTGCCGCTTACGGCGAGTCACCAGATAAATACCACTACATACCAGCATTAACGCGAGTAGGTTTTTCCACTCAAAGACGTTTTCATGCAAGAACAAGGCAGAGAGTAGGCTGCCGAAGATCGGGATTAAAAAGTTGAAGATGGTGATCATGCCAACGGGATTGTGCTTGAGCAGAATACTCCACAGCGCAAAAGCAGCGGAAGATAATAACGCCAAATACATCAGCAATAATACGCTTGAAAAGTGAAACTCACCGCTGCGGCCGCCAGAGAGATAGCCAATCACCAGTAATGCTGCGCCACCAATCGCAAGCTGCCATGCGGTCATCAGCATCGCATCCATTTTTTGTGATAAACGCTTACCGTAAATTGAAGCGGAGGCCAAGAAGAACGCGGCCAGAACAATGGAGCCTTCCCCGGCTAAACTAAATTGAAAATCCAGCAATGAGCTGTGAAAGTTGACGATAAACACGCCAAGAAAACCGATAGTACAACCCAGCGCTTTACGGTGAGTCAGCCGGTCGTTTTGGTAAATGAAATGGGCAAAAATAACACTGAAGAAGGTCCCGGTGGCATTCAATATCGACGCTTTTACGCCCGTAGTGTAAGCCAGACCAATATAAAAGAAGATGTATTGCAACGTGGTTTGGCTCAAGCCTAAGGCGGCGAGTTGGCTGAACTTTGGCAACGTCATATTCATGCTGGGCTTGTTAAGAATACGAGCAATGATGAACAGAAATACTCCCGCAAGGAAGAAACGCTGCCCAGCAAACACCATTTGTGAGGCGACATCATGGGGCTCTATCGACAGTAAAGCATAGCCGGTTTTGATCGCCGGATAAGCACTGCCCCATAAAAGCGTACATAAAATGGCGAGAGAGAAAACGACAGGAAGGCGTGTAAAAACATCGTCGGCAGACGGCTTCATCATAGTACTATCCCTATAAAATTAAGGCGTTACTATAACAAATATTCCGCTGCCAGAGCAGGTCATTTGATGTTAATTTCGTTTGATATAAATTCGCTCTGGACGACCAACTTTGCCATATTCATTTTCGGCGCTAAGTAGGCCATTGGCACTGCAATATTCTAGATAACGTCTGGCCGTTGTTTTGCTGATCCCGACTTCTTGTACGATTTGATCGACAGTAAATTTCACACCTACATTGAGGGAGAAAACGCGCTTAATTTTATCCAGCGTTAACCCTTCGATCCCTTTGGGTAACTGATTTTGTTGTTTCTCTCTTAGTTGCATATTGAACAGCTCATCAATTTGACGTTGTTCTAAGTTCTCGTAGGCTTTCAGGGCGTTATTGAGTGACAGATAACGATCCAATGTTTCTTGCAAACGCAGGTAAGAAACCGGTTTTAATAAATAATCAAAGCAACCTAATTTCATGGCGTCTTTGACGATTTCAATGTCGTCGGCAGCGGTGATCAACACAATGTCAGTCTTACTGGTTGATTTATCGGCCATCAGCTCTCTAAATAAATCAATGCCAGTGCCATCGGGTAAATAATTATCCAAGATGATGAGTTGAGGCTTGTACACTTTTACCATTACACGCGCCATCTGGATGGATTCAGCAATACCGACAGGATTAAAACGTGCGGTTTGGCGCAGCATTTCACTGTGTATTTCTGAGATTCTCTGATCATCTTCCACAATTAATACATCAATTTTTTCCATGTTTTTTCGCCTTAATCATCCTAATAAGAAGGGGGTGGTACTTGGTTGGGAATAAATACCGAGAAAATACACCCTTGAGGGCTAGCATCATCCAGAGTGATAAAACCGTTCGCTTGACTAACGTATTGATGGACGAGATATAAGCCAATGCCATGGTTTTGTTTATCCGGCTTACTGGTAAAGCCTTTTTTCCAAATACGTTGCCATAAATGTGGCTCAATTCCGACGCCATTATCGGTGACTTCAATAACAAGATCGGAACCTGCATCCGACAACAATACGTCCACTATTCGTGAGCTGCTGGCATTTTTTAATGTGCTATCAAACGCATTGTCGATGAGGTTGCCCAATATGGCGCACAGTTCGGTTTCATTGAGTGCGGCGTTTAATTTATTGAGCTGGCAGGTGGGGTCAAATTGCAAATCTATCCCTAACTCTTTTGCTCGTAATGATTTACCCAGTAGCAACCCACCAACTTGAGGAAGGTGAATATTATGCTGAATAAAATCAATGAGCTGTTGCTTGTTGGTGTTCTCTGCGGCAATAAGCTGCAATACGTCATCCACTTTACCCATTTGAATTAAGCCGGAAATGGTCGCTAAACGATTCGAAAATTCATGGCGTAATACGCGCAAGTTATCACTGTATTGCTTGATTTGGGTAAGGTCTGTCGTGAGCGAATAAATTTCGTCTTTTTCTCGAAAACTCACTACCCAGCCAATCAGCTGCTCTTGATGAAATATCGCAATTCGGTTGGCGATCAAATGGTGGCCATTGAGGCGGATCATTTCATCTTTGATGTTGTCATGAAGTGGCTGGCGAAAAAAGAACTCAGTGTGAGAAGCGTATTCAATGATTTGTCGGTTCTTTAAGTAGTGCATATCATATTGAGTACCTAATACTTGGCTTGCCGACTTGTTCATCGCAAGGAAATAGCCACGCTTATCAATGGCAATCACGCCTTCGTAAACCGAACTTAATATCGATTTTTGTAATTTTAAGGCGATAGCGATTTCATCAGGTTCCATGCCATTCATTTGTTTTTGTATATGACGAGAAAACGCCCAAGAGGCGAGCAGCGTTAAAATAAAGATAATCAAGACTTCGAGCAATAAAGGCTGCATATAAACATCAAGCCACTGATCAAAGCGATTAAGTAAGTAGCCTACTGAAACCACACCAATAATGCGCTGTTGGCTATCTAAGATGGGGGTCTTTCCTCGAATACCATAACCTAAACTGCCTTCTCTGAGTGTCACGTAAGACTCTCCACGTTCGAGTGCGCCGGCGTTGTCTCCCCCTTGCATCGGGTGGCCGACTCGTGATGGAACGGGGTGGGCAAGGCGAATGCCATTTTTATCACCGATGACAATAAAGCTGGCATCCGAGATCTTCGCCAATCGTTCAATGTGCGGTTTGATGGCTTGTATATCTCGATTTTTGACTTGTTCAATAAGCTCAGGGTCGGAGGCGATTTCTTGGGCTTGAATTAGAGCTCGTGTGCCGACTTGATGTTTGATTGATTTATAAAGCGTGCTGTCAAAGTGCCAAATCATGACTGCTACTTGAATGAGCAATAAGCCAAACAGCAATAGAAAAACTTTGGTGCGAAAGGATATCTGACTCATTAAAATGCTCTGAGGTTCATGACGGTAAAAAAGAATGTTAATGGAAAGTGGATATTGATGCCGTGATTGTTTTCGTATTTATCACTTTTGGTCATGCGCTAAATGTGAATTGGCAGCAATAAAAAGCGCCCAGACAAATGCTGACTGGGCGAAGTAGGGAAGTGCAAATTGGTTAGAGTATTTATCCTTGGTGTGATTGAAGTGGTTGCTTTGATTTACGATTGCGTAATGCCCCAATCATCGGCAAAACCACGCTTAAGATAATCACCGCTAATAGGATTTGTGAAATGCCAGATTGTGAAAAAATGCTTAAATCTTGATTTGAAATCCTAAATGCTTGGCGGAATGATTGCTCCATTTGGCTACCGACAATCGCCGCTAAGATCATTGGTGCTGTTGGAATATTGGCGCGGCCCATAATCACTCCAGCAATGCCTAAAATGATCAGGATGTAAAAGTCCATCACGGCGGTACTAATGGCATAACAACCCACAAAGGCTAAACCCAGTACAATCGGGTATAAGATTTTAGCTGGAATGGCCAACAAACGAACCAACACACCCGCAAGCGGAATATTCACAATTGCTAAAATGATGTTAGCCACAAACATACTGGCGATAAGCCCCCAAGCGGTATCAGGGTGCTGAGTGAACAATAACGGCCCAGGTTGAATGCCTAACATCAAGAGTGCGCCCATCATCACCGCGGTGGTGCCTGAACCGGGAACGCCTAAAGAAAGCATAGGGATCATTGCGCCGATGGAGGCAGCATTATTGGCCGATTCCGGTGCCGCTAGGCCTTCAATTGCGCCTTTACCAAATTCATCTTTATTTTTAGATAGCTGTTTTTCGTTGTTGTAACACATTAATGAAGCCATGGTGCCGCCTGCACCGGGTAGCGCACCGATAATAAAACCAACTGGGGCACTGCGTAGAATTGGCCATTTTGAACGTTGCCATTCTTCTTTGTTAATCCAGATTTTCTTAAATTCGGTTTGTACATTCTTGCTGCCATCACTGAGGGTTTTAAAGCTTTTGAAGACTTCCCCCATCGCATAAATACCAATGATGACCACTAAGAAATCGATGCCAGTTTGTAGCTCAAGGCTACCGAAGGTAAAGCGCTCTAACCCTGATTGCCCATCAATGCCGACGGTCGAAATAGCCAGCCCGATGCACATGGATAAAAAGCCTTTGAGCATGTTGCCTTTTGACATGGAAACCGTCATAGAGAGCGCCGCTACCATTAATAAAAAGTATTCGGCGGGGCCAAATTTAATGGCAAAGCTTGCAACCGGTTCCGCTAATAATGTCATCAATACGGCAGCAATGGTGCCACCAATTAATGATGCGATAGCGGATATGGCCAGTGCGGCTTCTGCGCGACCTTTCATCGCCATAGGGTAACCATCAAAGGTGGCGGCTAATGCGGCGCCATCTCCTGGGGTATTGATCAAAATTGAACTACGAGAGCCACCAAACATCGCCCCAATATAGACACCCGTCATAGTGATCAAAGAGGCGGTAGGTCCCATTGAAAAGGTCATAGGGAGTAACACAGCGACCCCAGTTGCCGGGCCAAGGCCGGGTAGCATACCAATGACGGTGCCAAGAATGCCGCCTAAGGTAATTAAAAATAGGTAATAAGGCTGCAATGCAACACCGAAGCCGTCCATTAAACTCGCTAAAATATCCGACATGATTTAGCTCCTTTAATTAAATAATGGGAAAGGGGGGAGGTTCACGGATAACAATTCATTAAACGTGATGAATACCCCAAGCGAAAAAGCGACTGCGATGATGGCGTTTTTTTTCCAATGAGTGAGGCCGTTGGTGATAGCGAGCATGGCAAACATGAAAATAAAGGTACTTATGACGTAACCGAGGTGCTCAAACGTTAGGGCATAAATGAAGCAAATCACGCATGTTAGAGCGATCTTACGACGGTTAGCCTTATGTTGTTGGCTTTCATTAAGTAGGGCTTTGATTGCTTGAATTGAAGGACTAATACCCCCTTTTATGACGAGTAAAACGCCAATAAAAATAGCGATAGCAGAAATCGCAAGAGGCATAAAAATCGCTTCAAGCGGGTTACCAAACATCGGCTGAGGTAAGCTATACGCATAGCCACCGTAGGCTAACCCAAAGCTAATGCTGAATAGGCCGGTTAGGCCATCCCAATTGGCTGGCTGTTGTTTAGACATACTTTCACCTTTACCAATAAAACTGAAAAATGGAATTTATAAAAAAGGCTGCGAGCTCACAGCCTTAATCGATTCATAATGAGGTTGTGTGAAGTGAGGCTTATCGGCCAAAGACTTCTTTAATTAAGCCTTTATATTGCTCATTAGTCGTACCAAGGAAGGCGGTAAAATCATGGTCGTTTTGATACGCATCATCCCAACCATTGCGTTTAACCGCGGCTTTCCATTCTGTGGTTTGCACCATTTTTTGAATCGCATTACGCCAATAGGTCACGGCTTGTTCTGGCATGTCTTTAGGGCCAAACAGTCCACGCCAGTTTTCGAACGTCACATCAATGCCTTCTTCTTTCACGGTTGGGATTTTTGCAATTAAGCCTTCGCCAACACGTTTATTTGCGGTTTGAGCCAATGCGTGTAATTTTCCACTTTCGACTAAACCGGCAACATCACCCAGCCCCGTTGAAATTAGGTCAATGTGTCCACCTAATGCTTGAGCGACTAAGCTGCCATCTTGGAATGATACATAATCGATTTGACGTAAGTTTTGTACGCCAGCGGCTTTTGCTACCAGTAAGAATTGAATGTGATCCATTGAACCCGCGGCTGAAGTGCCACCGATTTTGACCGATTTAGGATCTTTTTTAAGGGCATCCATCACTTCTTTAATGGAGTGGTATTTTGAGTTTTCAGGCACCACGAATGCTGCGTAATCGGTGATTAAACGTGCGATCGGCGTTGTATCTTTATAGCTGTATTGAGTTAGGCCAGTTAAGTGAGTGAGCAAAATCGGTGGGGAATAAACGGAAATTAAATCGCCTTTTCCTTTCTGAGTTTGCATGTAAGCAAGGTTGACCGCACCGCCGCCACCAGGGCGATTGATCACTGGCATATTGCTGCTGACGATCCCTGTATCTTTCAGAGTTTTGGCGACCGTACGAATGGTGAGATCCCAGCCACCGCCAGCACCAGATGGTGCCACCATATTGATGGTATGAGGTGGATAAGTATCAGCGTTGGCAGAAGAGAGGGTTGCAACCGACGTTGCCGCCAACATTGCCCCAATAAAGACTTGTTTAAGTTTGATCATTGCTTACATCCTTTTTATGTCCTAATTATCCCTGTTATCACGACACATCTATGGCGAGTGAGTGACGTTATGTTGTAACGGGCATTTATCGTTATGGTGTGCGAGCAATCATTGCTTGTTCGCTTATGGTTTGTTCGCTGGTTGTAATAAAATTAGAAACATTCTGACTAACAACACATTCATTTGTTAATGAAATGTTTCATGGGGTAATGATAGAAGTGATGGCAAATATGAAATGGGAGCAGGAGCAATTAAACACCACAAAAGTATGGTGCTTATGGTTTTTATGAATTTTATTATTTATCCATATGATTTATATATAAAAAAGCCCCAATAGAAATCGCTAATTGGGGCGTAAGGCAGCTCTATAACATTAAAGGGAAATGACGTTGGTTTTACACGCCGCGTTCTTTAAATAGGCGTTTGCATGCACGGCCATCGCTGTGGAATAGGTGGCAGCGATGAGCGGGGATGCCAATTTGGAAAGTATCGCCAGAATCTACATCTAACGTATCGTTTTCACGGTAAATGAAATCGGCGTCGACATGGTCAAGGCTTAAGTAAACTTGGGTTTCATTGCCGAGTTTCTCGACGACCTGAACTTTGCCTTGAATCACTACATCACCTTCACCGCTTGGTAGCAAATGCTCTGGGCGAACACCTAATGACATTCGTGAACCGACTTGTACACTGGTACCATCGACCTGAATCCAGAAAGAGGCCTGGCTAGCCAACTCAACTTTTACGCGCTCTGCTTCGACTTCTTTCACTTGCACGTTAATGAAGTTCATTTTTGGAGAGCCAATGAAGCCGGCCACAAAACGGTTTTGAGGGTAGTGGTATAGCTCTAATGGTTTACCGACTTGCGAAACACTACCACCGTCTAGTACGACGATTTTATCGGCCATGGTCATCGCTTCGACCTGATCGTGGGTTACATAAATCATGGTGCAACCGAGTTTCTTATGCAGCTTCGCGAGTTCAATACGCATTTGTACACGTAGCGCGGCATCTAGATTAGAAAGCGGTTCATCCAATAAGAACACTTCAGGTTGGGCGACGAGAGTACGGCCAATCGCGACACGTTGACGCTGACCACCGGATAGCGCTTTCGGCTTACGTTCAAGTAGGTGACCCAGTTGCAGAATATCTGCGGCATGATCGACACGTGATTTGATTTTGGCTTTGTCTTCTTTTGCCAGCTTTAAACCGAATGACATGTTGTCGAATAAATTTAAGTGAGGGTATAAAGCATAAGATTGGAATACCATGCCTACGCCACGCTCAGACGGTGGAACCTCATTCATTTTGGTCTTGCCGATGAACAGTTCACCAGAAGTAATATCCTCTAGGCCGGCAATACAACGTAGCAGGGTGGATTTACCACAACCGGATGGCCCAACAAAAACAACAAACTCGCCGTCTTGGATCTCTAAATCTACGTCTTTAGAAATGAGGTTGTCTCCATACGCTTTACATACTTTTCGTAGAGTCACACTCGTCATCTGGTCTTCCTTCTGGTTATTTTTTATTGTTTCAATGCCAACCACTCGGTGTTGGAACTCACTCAAACATATTGATTATTCATGCGTTATTTATATTCTTTTAAGAAATATAAAAGGCGACTATGAGAGTTATCTTACCCAAAATATGCCAATAAACCTCATCCTTAATCATTTAATTGTTGGGGGATGAAGGGGGATGAGTGCATAGATCACACTTTTTTATTGGCATTCAAATACACCGCTCAGACAGGAGTATGATGTGCGCCCGCTCACGTTTATTGGCCATTTTTCGCTTGAGATAAAAAATAATGTGAATCTAAGTCACAAAAGTCATTTTGTGGTGAGGGGGCGTAGAAGTTAGGAGGATGTAGGAATGTCGGAATTATCGCATTATTTTCACATACCAAAACTTGGCTGCTTGCCTATTAAAGGTATGTCATGTGTTACGAACCCTACATTTTGTTGTATCTCGATGCGCGTAGCACTTAAATAAGAACAATAGAAAGGATCATGGAAATGAAAAAAGTCCTCAAAACTGCCATTTTATGTAGCCTAGCCTTAAGCGGCGTGAGTGCACATGCTGCAATTGAAGAAGGTCAACTTACCATTTGGATCAATGGTGATAAAGGATATAACGGCCTGGCTGAAGTCGGTAAAAAGTTCGAACAAGATACCGGCATTAAAGTGACCGTTGCTCACCCTGACAAACTTGAAGAAAAATTCCCTCAGTTAGCGTCAACTGGTGATGGCCCTGATATTGTTCTTTGGGCACATGACCGCTTTGGTGGATACGCTCAAGCTGGCTTACTGGCAGAAGTAAAACCATCGGCAGAATTCAAATCGAAATTTTCTGATTTCACATGGGATGCTGTGTCTTATGATGGTAAGTACATTGGTTATCCTGTCGCGGTCGAGTCACTTTCTCTTATTTATAACAAAGACCTGATTAAAACACCGCCTAAGAACTGGGAAGATATTGCTGCGCTAGATAAGACGCTACAAAAAGAGGGCAAGAAAGCGATCATGTGGAACTTGTCTGAACCGTTCTTCACATGGCCAGTATTAGCCTCTGATGGCGGCTACGCGTTTAAGTTTGAAAATGGCGCTTATAACCCGAAAGATGTTGGTGTAAATAACAAAGGCGCGCAAAACGCCATGAGCTTTGTAAAAGGCTTAGTTGACCAAAAAGTGATTTCACCTGATGTGGATTACACCATTGCAGAATCTGGCTTTAATAAAGGCGAAGTCGCGATGACCATCAATGGTCCTTGGTCTTGGGCGAACATTGATAAAGCAGGCATTAACTACGGTGTTGCCAAACTGCCAATGTTTAACGGTAACCCATCGAAGCCATTTGTTGGTGTATTGACCGCAGGCATTAACTCGGCATCACCAAACAAAGATTTAGCGGTGGAGTTCATTGAAAACTACATGCTAACCAAAGATGGCTTGAAAGACATCAATGACGATACGCCTCTAGGAGCGGTAGCGCTTAAATCTTACCAAGCAGAATTAGCCAAAGATCCTCGTATCGCTGCCACCATGGCGAATGCGGAAACCGGAGAAATCATGCCAAATATCTCGCAAATGTCGGCATTCTGGTATGCAGAAAAAGCGGCAATTGGCAACGTAGTCAATGGCCGTCAATCGGTAGAAGATGCATTGAATACCGTTGCTGAGCGTATGACCAAATAAGGTCTGTCATTCTCTTTAGAGAAGAAATGGGAGGGTCACTCCTCCCTTTATTTTGTAAGTTATCCGTCTGCTTTATATTTGCAGTTTGAAAAAGCTCTCGATTTGACTGATTTAAGTTAAAGTCGATACAGAAACGGAATTGATTATGTCGTCGAATATTATGTCATCTCATTCAGCACCACTCTCTGAATCTCGCCCTTTTCCTTGGCTGAAAACTCTGGTTCTTTCGGCTATTACTCTTTTGAATGGCTATGCAATTGTCTTGATGTATGCGCGTGGAGAGTTTGCTTTCGCCTTACTGACTTTAGTTCTGGCTTCTATGGGCGTGTATATTTTTGCCCGTAAGCGTACTTATGCCCATCGTTATATTTATCCGGGTGTCGCGGGGATGATTCTCTTCATTATCTTTCCGCTGATTTATACCATTGGCCTCGCTTTCACCAATTACAGCGGCGCTAATCAACTGAGTTTCCAACGTGCTCAAGGTGTGTTGCTAGAACAAACCTTCCAAAGCGGAGAAAGCTACCCATTTGAATTACGCCAACACGATGATGTGTATTCGCTGGCATTAAAGCAGGGCGATAAGTGGTTAGTGTCTCAGCCGATTTCGTTATCGAATGATTCGGTGCAAAAACTAGAAGGGCACATCAATTTAATGCCAGTTACCGAACTTCCGGGTAAAAAAGCGGCGCTTAAAGATGTGATTAAAAATCGTAATGTTTTAAACCAGTTGCAAGTTGAAACGCCAGAAGGTGTCGAGTTAGTGATGTCTGGTCTGCGTAAATTTGCTCAAGTAAAACCGCTGTATAGCTTAGATGCAGATGGCGAAACCCTAGTTAATAACCAAACCGAACAAGTGCTAAAACCAAACTATGAAATTGGTTATTACCAACCGGTAGATTCTGATGGTCAGTTTATTGGTGATTACATCACACCGGGCTTCATCGTTAATATCGGTTTTGACAATTTCACCCGTATCTTCAGCGACCCAGGCATTCAAGGCCCATTCTTTAAAATCTTTGTTTGGACAGTGGTTTTTGCCGCCGCGACTGTGGCTCTTACCCTCGCCATGGGCGTGATTTTAGCGCAAATCGTTTCTTGGGAAGCGTTAAAAGGCCGTGGTATTTACCGTGTGCTATTGATTCTGCCTTATGCGGTACCCGCGTTTATCTCTATCTTGATATTTAAAGGGTTGTTTAACCAAAGTTTCGGGGAAATTAACCAGTTATTACAAGGCTTGTTCGGTTTAAGCCCGGCTTGGTTTACCGACCCAACGCTTGCGAAAACTATGATCATTATTGTCAATACTTGGCTGGGTTACCCATACATGATGATTTTGGCAATGGGCATGCTAAAAGCGATCCCTGATGATTTATACGAAGCCTCGGCAATGGATGGCGCAGGCCCGATTGATAACTTCATGAAGATCACGTTGCCGTTATTAGTGAAACCAATGGTGCCGCTATTAATTGCCAGCTTTGCCTTTAACTTCAATAACTTTGTATTAATACAGCTATTAACCAACGGTGCGCCAGATATGATTGGTACCAGCGTGCCTGCCGGTCACACCGATTTATTAGTAAGCTACACCTACCGCATTGCGTTTGAAGGCGCGGGTGGTCAAGATTTTGGTTTAGCAGGTGCGATTGCGACGCTTATCTTCTTATTAGTGGGCGGCTTATCGCTACTGAATATGAAGTTCACTAAATTAGAAAATCAATAAGGAGAATCAACATGGCTATGGTTCAACCAAAATCTTTGAAATACCGTGTTTGGGCAACGCATCTTGGTATGTGGATCTTCTTAGCGTTAATGATGTTCCCTCTATTAATGGTGATTGCGATTTCTTTCCGTGAAGGAAACTACGCCGCAGGGGATTTGATCCCACGTAACCCATCATTAGAACACTGGAAACTCGCATTAGGCTTTGATGTGGTTCACGCCGATGGCACTGTCACCAAGCCGCCATTCCCAGTCTTACTATGGCTGTGGAACTCAGTCAAAGTAGCAGGCTTAACAGCGATTGGTATTGTAGTGCTTTCAACGACTTGTGCGTATGCTTTTGCCCGCATGAAGTTTAAAGGCAAAACCGTTATCTTGCGTTCAATGTTGATTTTCCAAATGTTCCCAGCGGTACTAGCACTTGTCGCGTTATATGCACTATTTGATCGCCTAGGTACTTATGTTCCATTCTTAGGCTTGAATACCCACGGTGGTGTGGTGTTTGCTTATATGGGCGGGATTGCGCTGCATGTGTGGACGATTAAAGGCTACTTTGAGTCGATTGATAACTCGCTAGAAGAAGCCGCCGCGCTGGATGGTGCAACGCCTTGGCAAGCTTTCCGTTTAGTCTTGTTGCCATTATCCGTGCCAATTCTTGCGGTGGTATTCATCTTGTCATTTATTGCTGCGGTAACCGAAGTACCCGTAGCCTCATTACTATTACGTGATGTGGATTCCTACACCCTTGCGGTCGGAATGCAGCAATACTTGTATCCACAAAACTACTTGTGGGGCGATTTTGCGGCGGCGGCTGTGTTATCCGCACTACCAATTACCATCGTGTTCTTACTGGCTCAGAAATTCTTGGTTGGTGGATTAACCGCTGGTGGTGTGAAAGGGTAGTAACTAAACCCATCACATAAAAAAACGCCGCAGATGAGAGTCTGCGGCGTTTTGGTTTATGCAGAATAGGTCGCGTAATCCGTCAACCCTTGCTCATCACCACCAAACAAAGTCTCTGGGTTATGCTCTGCGAGTGGATAGTGGTGTTTAATACGAGTGACCAAGTCTGGGTTTGCCACAAATGGACGACCAAATGCCACCATATCGGCAAAGCCTTGCTCTAAGGCTTGTTGGGCTTTTTCAGGGTTATATTTGCCTGCCAAAATGATGGTTTGATCAAAAGCCTGACGTAAGTTTTGTTTAAATGATACCGGGGTATCTGGTGCGTCATCCCAGTCAACTTCGGCGATATGTATATAGCCAATACCTTTTCTATTCAGTAGTTTAGCCGCTTCGATATAAGTGGCTTCAGGATCGGAATCTACCGTGCCGTTTAAGCAAGTGAATGGCGCAAGGCGTACACCGACGCGCTCTTTACCTACGACGGCGACTAATTGATCAACCACTTCACCGAGGAAACGTAGGCGGTTTTCAGTGCTGCCACCGTATTCATCGGTTCTAAGGTTCGCTTCAGAATCGATAAATTGGTTTACTAAGTAACCATTCGCTGCGTGCAATTCGACACCATCAAACCCCGCTTCTAATGCGTTTAACGCGGCTTGATGAAACTCATTTTTAACTTGTGCAATATCATCGTGAGTCATGGCTCTTGGTAATACCGTATCGACAAAGTTCGGTTGGTTTTCTTCATCGATGAATACTTTTACGCCTTTCGCCGCTTGTGCGCTTGAAGAAATAGGCTGAACCCCACCCGTATTACTTGGGTGAGTCACGCGACCGACATGCCAAAGTTGTGCGAAGATTTTTCCGCCTTTAGCGTGTACCGCATCCGTGACCAGCTTCCAACCTTGGATTTGCTCTGAGCTATAGATGCCTGGTGTCCACGCATAGCCTTGTCCAAGTTGAGATATTTGCGTGCCTTCGGAAATGATAAGCCCCGCTTCTGCACGCTGAGCGTAATACTCCGCCATTATTGCATTTGCGCAGCCATTTTTAGCGCGAGAGCGTGTCATCGGTGGCATAACAATACGGTTATTTAAGGTTAAATCGCCAAGTTGAATTGGGTTAAAGAGATCGTTGTTCATCGGAGTCTTATCCTTTGTCGTGATGCGAATGACCAGCATGGTACCAGAGCTTAATATTTTCATTAATATCAAAAGATACAAATTACTTTTGATTAATATGCAAAGGTTGTATTCTTTTATGAAGGCACTTAGGCGAGTATTCGGCAATGATTAAAACAGAAGATTTATTGGCTTTTTTAGCGGTAGCAGAAAGTGAAAGCTTTTCGAAAGCCTCAGTCAAAGAGGGGATTCAGATTGCGACATTATCAAGAGCGATTGCTAGGCTAGAAAAGCAATTAGAGACGACGTTATTTAATCGTACCACTCGCAAGCTGGTGATGACTGAAGAGGGCGTGGTATTTAAGGGCTATGCTCAGCAAGCTTTGAATACGCTCGAGCTTGGTCAACAACATTTACAGGCCCATCAAACGGAGCCCGTTGGTAAGTTAAGAATTGATGCTGCATTTGCCTTTATTAGTCATCAATTAGTGCCGCTCTTGCCCGAATTTAGAAAGCACTACCCTAAAGTGGAGTTGGAACTGACGACCAATGATCGAGTGGTCGATTTATTAGATAACAAAGTCGATGTGGCGATTCGTATCGGGGATTTGAAAGACTCGACGCTACACGCACGGGCTTTAGGTCAAAGTCCATTAGTTGTTGTGGCAAGCCCTGATTATTTGCACGCTAATGGTACTCCGCAAGACATTAATCAATTATCGGACCATACACTTATCGGCTTTTCACAAGCTTCTCACCTTAATAATTGGCATTTTAAAACGACTCACCCGCCTTTAAGTTTCGGGCTTCATGCGAGCAGCGGTGAAATTATTAAACAGTTGTGTGTCAATGGGATGGGCGTCACCACACTCTCTTATTACATGATTCATCAAGAATTAGCCGAGGGTTCTCTCGTCGAAATATTACCCAATGCGATTCAGCACCCCAATCGAAGAGAGTCGATACAAGCGGTGTACTATAAACAAAGTGCCTTAGCGTCACGAATTTCGCTGTTTTTAGATTTTATTCAAGATAAGTTGACGTTGGCACCGTAATGTAAAAGCATAAAAACGCCGCAGATGAGAGTCTGCGGCGTTTTTCGTTAATGGTGTTGTCGAGTAAATCATAGTTTGAACGAACCGTGTTACTGAACATGCTGTGAGTGGTGTGGATATTTCACTTTTGACATAACGGAACGATTGCTTGTCACTGATTTGATGCGAAAGATAGATAACTTGAATGTTAAGCTATGATCACGAGCCATAAAAAAACGGTAAATTTTCTGGCCGGAAGCCATTATTTACCGTTTGTATTTTTGGTTGTTTTTCGTCTAGTAAGCCGTGTTTTTAGTAACCAACTGTCAATGCACTTGGCGTTCTTGGATCGGAAGAACCGAATAAACCTTCCTCGGTACGCATGACCGATTGAGTACTGCCCATGGCTTCTTTTTCTACGACGTTTTGTCCTTTGCCTTCGAGTAATTTGATGGTGTCTTGGTTCAGTCCTTTTTCGATGCGCAATTCATCGGGTAACCATTGGTGATGAACACGTACCGCGTGAGTGGCTTCGGCAATATTCATTTTATGGTCGATTACATTCATGATGATTTGCAAAGTGGTGGTAATAATACGGCTGCCACCGGGGCTACCTGTTGCAATAATCGGTTTGCCATCTTTAAAGACTAAAGTAGGGCTCATTGAAGAAAGAGGGCGCTTGCCACCTTCAACCGCATTCGCATCACCGCCGATTAAACCATAGCCATTCGGTACGCCAGGTTTGGCAGAAAAATCATCCATTTCGTTATTGAGCAAAATGCCAGTGCCATTAGCAACCATGCCGGTGCCGTAAGAGAAGTTTAAAGTGTAGGTATTCGAAATAGCATTGCCGTCTTTATCCATAATGGAAAAGTGAGTCGTTTGATCACTTTCGTAAGGCATGGGCTGGCCGTGTTTGATGTCTTTGGCTGGGCGAGCTTTATCTTGTGAAATTTGTTGCTGCAAAGTCTTTGCGTAATCTTTATTGGTTAAGCCTTTGGTCGGGACTTTGACAAAATCCGGATCGCCAAGGTATTCGGCACGGTCAGCATAAGCCAGTTTCATGGCCTCGGCCATCACATGGATTGTCTCGGCAGTATTGTGGCCCATTTCACCAATGCGGTAATTTTCTAAAATGTTTAGTATTTCAATGATATGAATGCCGCCGGAAGATGGTGGGGGCATAGAGGCAATGCGATAACCGCGATAGTTGCCCATTACGGGTTCACGAACCACCGCTTTGTAACTGGCCAAATCTTCAACGCTCATTAAGCCACCTGCAGCGGTAACGGAATCGGCAATTGCTTTGGCCGTTGCCCCTTTATAAAAGCCATCGCGTCCTTTTTGTGCGATGAGTTTTAAAGAGTGCGCGAGATCTTTTTGAATGAATTTATCACCAATTTGGTAATCCGTTTTTCCGCCATCTTTGAAGAAGACGGGTTTACTGCTGTCCCATTTTTGCAGACGTTCTTTCGCATTTTGTAATGAGGTATATAAATCAGGGGTGACGATAATCCCTTGCTCCGCCAGTTTGATCGCCGGCGCCATTACGGTTTTTAAATCCATAGTGCCGTAATTGTCTAATGCGGTAATTAACCCCGCAACGGTGCCCGGGACGCCAACGGCTAAACCATGAAAGCGTGACAACTCTTCAACGGCATTGCCTTCTTTATCCAGATACATGTCTTTATACGCTTTGGAAGGAGCCATTTCTCGATAATCGAGAGCGAAAGTACGTTTCTTTTTGGCATCATAAATCATCATGAAGCCACCGCCGCCAATGTTACCGGCACGCGGTAGTGTTACCGCTAGCGCAAAGCCGACTGCCACACCGGCATCCACCGCATTGCCGCCTTGTTTTAAGATATCGAGCCCAACTTGAGAAGCGATCGCCTCTTGAGTTGCCACCATGCCATGCTCAGCCCACACTGGGTGGTGAATACTTTCACTGGAGTAAATGGCGGGGGTTTGCGCATAACTGCCTACGCTAAATAAACAGACGACGCTTAATAAGGTTTTTTTGATAAAAGAATGTTTAGTAAAAGTGGTTGAAATAAAGGAGGTAGAAATTGAGATGGAATCGTGGTTTGTTTGGGTGGTTTTTGAATGTGTATTCGTCATCGGAATCCCTCGTGACTCATGAACAAAAATTGGCTTTAGCTGCAAGGGTGGGGAGGTCTGCAACTAAAGCCAAGAGTATTTTAACAAGCAGAGCAACTAAGGTTATAAAGGTGTGTAAAAGTCTTAGTTGAGCTTGTGTCTCGCCAGTGTCTTAGTGTTTTTGCTAAACTGACACATCAAGTGTGGTTGATAATTCGACATTTCGGTAGGGTAGAAAGTAAAAAAAGTGGGATATAAGTAAAAATTAGAACAATTATGATCTCAGCGCGGAACGGGGCTGACTCTGTCTCTAAACCTATAAATGTATCTAAATCGCCATTAATGAGTAAATGGTTGGTATTGTCGTTGAAAGTAGCTTTCAAGTTCGACCATTTCGCTTAAATCGATATGGTTATCTTTTAATGCCAGCATCATGACATGGTTGTAATGTTGAGCTGACAAACAATAAGATACATTCCGATCCTCACCTTGATTGAGCGCTTGCTGACAGGCCTGATTAAATAAGAATTGATGTTGCGTGATAGGTTTTATCGCTTTGCGTTGAATAGCACTGTCATTGATTTTCCACACCACGCCAACCGCGAGCAGCATAGTGATCACTAAAAAGAGCCAACGCTCAGTTTTAGTTAAGCTGAACGTTGGTTTGTTGTTGTGCTTTTTCAAATAGGTCGCCATTAGATCATCCTTAATCGAGTGGCAAATAAGGGGAACGTTTTATCTTCCCTTATTGAAATGAGCGCGGTTCCTTATCACCTTTCTTGTTTGGTGCTGGGATTATTTTGACAGTTTGTTTAAGGTTACTTGAATCTCGCTCATCATGCTGTGAGACGGGTTGGGTTTAGCGTGTTTGCCCGTCTTCTTTCCAATGTTCTTATTATCTCTAGTGCTTTCATTAGGTTAATGCGAATTAAACCCCATCATTTGGATTAACTGCTCGGCGGTTTTAATCGCATGTTGTCGATTGTCTAGACCCATCTTTTGGTACAGATTACGAATATGGGTTTTGATGGTCGTTGGCGCGACATCAAACTCTGCTGCGATTTGATCGTTGCTTAAGCCTGCATAGATTAACCCGAGTACTTGCCATTCGCGTTGGGTGAGCGGGCTCGTGCGAATCAACTCTGGTAAGTCTGGTAGTGTCAGGAGCTTTTGTACAAACGCTTCATCAAAATGTACGGCGCGTACTCGCTCTTTATTGGTCATTAATTGCAGTAAATTTTGCGCGCGGTGGAGTTCTAGTTCGGCCAGTTTCTTATCACTGAGCAGGGCTTTTAATAATGGTGCTACGGCATCTGCATTGGATAAGAAATTACCAACCATACCAGTGCTATTGGTGAGTGATAAGGCTTCATGAATATGCTGCTGCGCTTTGTGTGGTTGGTTTTGTTTTACGGAAAGTACCGCTTCGAGTACTAAGTTACGATTCTTATCAGCGATCAGTTTTAATTTTGATGCCTGAGTCTGTAAATGAAGCAGAATGTTTTCTGCACGCTCAAGATCATCTATTAATAGCGCGGCGCGAGCAATATTTCGCCATTGTAATTGTTGGAAATGATTGACGGCGGAACGAGGTTCTTCACACTCGCTTAGCCACTGTTGGATCGCGGCCTGATTATTGGAAGCTTGCCAATAGAGTAAGTTGGATAAATCTGCATTAGCGCGCCAATCAATGTGATAGCGATTATTGGCTTTAAGTTGGTTACAAGTCTCTAAATAGCGCGCCGCTTTGTCTAGTTCACCACGAGAAATGGCGATGCGTGCCAACATGGAATAGCAATGTAGAGAGCGTGAGACTTCAAATGGCGCTAAGATTTCTAACCCTAGATGAGCGCATTGTTCTGCTTCGTCTAGGCGGTTCCAACACCATAAAATTTGCGCTTTGATCCGCAGCATGAATTCGTGCAAAGGCAGTTGCTGTAGGTGTTGCTCTTTAATGAGACTTTCAGCTTTATTAAGCAGTTCAAAAGCCGCTTGACCATAGCCACGTGCCAGTTGAATTTCACTTTGTTGTAAAATCGCCCACAACGCCTGATGGAAAACACCATCTTCACGCGCCATCATTTCCGTTTTTTGCATGGTATCAAATGCTTTATCAAGCTCACCGATCACATGATACACCTCACCGATCACAGAGGTCGCGACAATACGGCTACGGAAGCTAGAGTGGGGCAGTTGTTGCAAGGCAAACTCGGCGGTTTCTAACGCGAGTGCAGGGTTATCTTGGTTGATTGCGACTTGCGCCGAAAGCGCTTTGAATTCACCAATTTGAGTATCGGTAAGCTCAATATTGTGCGCGGCCATTTTTTCTTCGGCTTCTACGATGAGATCAAACACCTGGTTATAACGGTGTTGGCTTTGCGCTAGCCAAGCGCGAAGTAAGCATAAACGAGGTGAAATAAAGAGCACTTCGTCACTTAAGTTATTGATGGCTGACTCCACGACTTGCAGCTCACCGTGATTGAACATACCCCAACCATGATCCGATAAAATTTGGCTAACCAGTGTTTCATCGCCACTTTTTTGAGCATGAGTAAGCGCGGCTTGTGGGTTTTTCTGTTTGAGCCAGGCTTTTGCTGCGTTGTAATGGAGTTGGCTGCGTTGCCCCGGAATTTGGGTATAGCGCTGGTGGCGTAAAAATTCCGCGAACAAGTTGTGGAAACGGAACCAATTATCTGCGCCTTCCATGGGGTGTAAAAACAACCCAAAGCGGTTAAGCGAATCCAACATGGCAAGAGCATCATTTCTCCCCGTTAATTCCGTGATCAATTCTGCATTAAACATATCGAGTACAGAGCATTGAAGTAAGAACGTTTGCAAATCTGGCGTTAATTGATCGAAAACTTCTTCCGATAAATAATCCCAAATATGATCTTGATTGAAGTTGGCAATAGAAACGGCAGAGTTTTCTAGTGTTCCGGGAAATTGTTGAGCATGCAGAGCAATCAACTGCAATGCCGATGCCCAACCTTCAACTTGAGTGCGGATCGTTTCTAAAATATCGGTTTGATAGCGGTTATCGGTAATGCGTTTATGGAAGAAGCGTTCCGTTTCCTCTTTATCAAATGCCAACAAAGCATTGTCCACTTCGATTAATAAATCCCGCACACGTAAATTTGCGGTGTTGAGTGGTGGGTGAGTTCGGCTTGTTACCACGAGGGTAATGTTATCTGGCATGTGTTTTAAGAAAAAGCGCAAGCCTTCATGGATTTCATCATTAGTGATCAAATGATAATCATCGAGAACCAGATAGGTTTGAGTGTCGTTAAAGCCAAATTCAGCAAACAACTCATTGAATAAACTGGTTAAGTTGGCAAATTGACGACGTTCTGCCAACGCTTGAGTATTGGGGCAAGCGTCATTGGTGGCTTTATTGAATGATTGTAAAAAATAGTTGGCAAAGCGAAACGTGTCATTGTCGCTTTCATCAATGTTAAACCAACCTAGATTCGGGTGATTATTCAACCATTGCGCAGCCATCGTGGTTTTACCGTAACCGGCGGGAGAACGGAATAACACTAATTTATAAAAAGGCGCGTGAGTTAAGGCTTCTAACAGGCGTGAGCGCAAAATAGCATTGTGTAGTCGGGCTGGTCGATTGAGTTTGGAAGGTATCCACATGGCAGCAATGAGTCTCTGAATGGTTAACAGTTGATATAGTAAGCAAGGTCAAAAGAGCCTTAAGAAAGAAGGCCAATCTTTTTTGTTATCTAGCTCATGTTTTTCGGATTTTTTTATATTGGTTATGAGCTTTATTTTGTCTCAACATACCATGCAAACGTCGAAGTGATGTGATCTGACTCAGGTTTATCTTGCAAATCCTGCGATAGATCTCATTTTGTTCGAACTTTCTTTCAGCTACGCCCTAAGTCTCCTCCCTCTACACCTTTTTTGAGGAGGATGTGAGCCCTTGGCTTAATCGGCAATATTGAATGTAATGAAAATGAACACGACTCCTCGAAGTACTTTATGTTTTAAAAGACAAATGTTTCGAAGACAGATGTTTCTAAGAAGACGTTATGGAGCATTCGATGCAAGATTTAAATTCAGCTCAACCAGTAGACAATCAATTACATTCCACATTAAAACAGGTGGCGACTCAAGAAGGCATTGTGGATCGTTATATCAGCGCGTGGGGCAATGAAGCCTATGTTAGCGAGCAAACCATTGAAGAGTTATTGCAAGCACTAGGTTATGACACGTCTGATCCATCTACCTTATTAGAACAAGCTCAACAACGTCATAAAGTCGATGTCTTGCCGAGTGTCAAAGTGGTGCATGCAGGTAAAGAAGTATTCGTTGAGTTGCATATCACTGCATCAGCAAGGTTGAGTGAGTTTTCTTGGTTGATTGAAACCGAACAAGGCGAGCGTTTTGAAGGGTATTTGGAGTCACAAATCGTTGAAGATCATCGCGCTGAAAAAGGTTATTTAGTTTTTTCTCTTTCAAAGAGTTTGCCGCTTGGTTACCACCAATTATCGCTATTCCGTAAGCGTCGCAATAAGCCATTTGTGATGTCGCTGATTGTGACGCCAACGGCTTGCTTCAAACAACCAGAATTGGTTGAAGGTGAGCGTTTATGGGGACCGAGTATTCAATTGTATTCCGTCACATCAAAAACCAACTGGGGCATTGGCGACTTTTCCGATTTAAAATATTTGGTAGCGAAAATTGCTGAAGGCGGTGGTGACTTTGTCGGTCTGAACCCCATTCATTCGTTGTTTCCTGCCAACCCTGAAGGTGCAAGTCCGTATAGTCCATCGTCACGTCGTTGGCTCAATATTATGTATATTGACGTGGAAGCGGTGCCAGAATTCTCTAAGAGTGAAACTGCACAAGCAATGGTCGCGGATGCCGCATTCCAGCAGCGTTTAAATGATAATCGCGCTAAAGAATGGGTCGACTATACCGAAGTATCTATATTAAAAATGTCGGTACTCCCGGAACTTTTCACGACATTTATTGACAAAGAAGTTAATAAGAAAACAAAACGTGCGCAACACTTTGCCGATTTTGTTGAGTTTGGTGGCGAAAGTCTGCTTCATCAAGCTGCGTTTGATGCGTTACATGCCGATTTGAAAGCACAAGATGATTCTGTTTGGGGATGGCCGGTTTTTGATGAAGCGTTACAGCATTTCGATTCTCCAGAAGTGCAAAGCTACATTAAGAATCATCCACAAAAAGTGCAGTTGTTTATGTACCTTCAGTGGCTTGCTGATGAGCAACTGACCCAAGTGCAGCAATTGGCGGAAGATAAGGGCATGGCATTAGGCTTGTATCGCGATCTAGCGGTTGGTGTGTGTGACTCCGGTGCGGAGACGTGGTCAGATCACGGCGCGTTATGCCAAGATGTCAGTATTGGTGCGCCACCTGATATCTTCGGACCTCTTGGTCAAAACTGGGGATTGCCGCCACTGAATCCATACCAACTTAAAGCGTTAGCCTATCAACCGTTTATTGATTTGTTGCGCGCCAATATGCGTCATTGTGGCGCACTGCGAATTGACCATGTATTAGGCTTATTGCGTTTGTGGTGGATTCCAAAAGGCAAAACGGCCAAAGATGGGGCTTACATTTACTACCCTGTAGACGATTTAATGTCGATTCTGGCATTAGAAAGTCACCGTCACCAATGTGCGGTTATCGGGGAAGATTTAGGGACCGTACCTGAAGAAATTGTTGAAAAGTTAAATGATGCTGGCGTGCATTCTTATAAAGTCTTTTTCTTTGAAACGGATCAAGATGGCAAGTACATCGCACCGGATCAATACAAACCACAATCTATGACGGCGCTATGCACCCATGATATGCCGACATTACGAGGCTTCTGGAACAGTGCTGATTTAACCTTAGGTCGTGAAATAGGTTTGTACCCAGATGAAGAACAATTGAATGTGTTGTTTGAAGACAGAAAGTCACGCAGACAACATATTATTGAAACATTGCAACAGCATAATCAGCTTCCAGAGTTAGAGCACAATGAAGCCGGTGAGGTGATGATTAACCAAGCGCTCAGTGAAGCTATGCAAGTTCATATGGCAACCGGAAGCAGTGCTTTGCTCAGTTTGCAGTTAGAAGACTGGTTAGAAATGAACACACCGGTCAATATTCCAGGAACAATGGACGAATATCCGAACTGGAGACGAAAATTGGTGTCTACATTGGAAGACATGTTTGCAAGAGACGATATCTTGCAGCTTGAAGCGAAATTAACCCGAGCACGTCGTGGTAATCGATGACGAGTTGGGTAACCGATTCATTGTATAGGTCGCACCGCTTGGTGCACTAATACTCCATCTTTAATAACCTGTAAAAGGGTAAAGAGTTGTATTAATCCTACCTACCCGAGCAACACTTCCCGGCCAGGAAGTTTGCTCGGTTTTTTTTTGTGTAAATTTTAGAAAAAAGATCAACAGCCGGCGTGGCTTAATAACTTTTCTTCTTTTGAGCCTACTCTATCGCGCCAGGTAAAGGTGATGAGTTTGCATTTGCCTTTTCCGTTATCGATAGGAAAGTAGGTAAAACGGCCTGTAGTTGTGTGTTGTCCATTAACTTCGTCATCTTTAATGAGTTCAAATGTCGGTGCGTTTTCACCTCCGATTGTCACTCCAAGATTTAACGTATCGAAAGAGTCATCAATCCAGCCTTGAGCAAACGCGATATTGTCTGCGGATGCACTCGCACTGGATTTAATATCCGTTGGCATCAGCTCTTCTTTGTGATGATAGTAATAAGCGCCTGCGCCAAGGAGTAATACAAGTCCGAGAAATTTTATGTTCATGATGATGAGGTCTTGCCAATAGATGGAATTGCGGAGAATTATAATTGATTTCAATAGAAAAAAACGAGGCCATCATGACCTCGCTTGTTTGATCTTAGGTAAGAAATACTCAACTAATTTAATGGTTAGGTACTTTCGTTCCTAAATGCACCCAAGTTTCCAATACCGTATCAGGGTTAAGTGATACCGAATCGATGCCTTGTTCCATTAACCATTGGGCTAGGTCATCGTGATCCGACGGGCCTTGGCCACAAATGCCTACGTATTTTCCTGCTTTATTTGCCGCTTTAATTGCCATCGATAACATGGCTTTCACCGCTGGGTTTCGCTCATCAAACATGTGGGCAATTTCGCCAGAATCTCGGTCTAGCCCTAAGGTTAACTGAGTCATATCGTTTGAACCAATGGAGAAACCATCAAAGTATTTGAGGAAGTCTTCCGCTAAAATCGCATTCGAAGGAAGCTCACACATCATGATGACTTTTAAGCCATCTTCACCGCGGCGTAAATCGAACTTAGCCAGTAAGTCAATCACCGATGCCGCTTCATTGGTCGTGCGCACAAACGGGATCATGATTTCAACGTTTTTGAGGCCCATTTTATTACGCACTCGTTTTATCGCTTCACATTCCAAGGCAAAACAATCTTGGAATTTCGGTGAGATATAACGAGACGCTCCGCGGAAACCAAGCATTGGGTTTTCTTCCGTTGGTTCAAAATGAATTCCCCCGACAAGGTTTCTGTATTCATTCGATTTGAAATCTGACATACGCACGATCACTCGCTTAGGCCAGAACGCTGCGGCAAGGGTTGAGATACCTTCGGTGAGCTTTTCAATGTAAAACTCAACGGGGTTAGCGTAACCAATAATACGTTGATCAATCTCGGCTTTGAGCTCAGTCGATTGTTCATCGTAATTGAGTAGGGCTTTCGGGTGAATACCGATCATTTTGTTAATGATGAATTCAAGGCGAGCCAGACCTACACCTTCATTAGGAATACAGGCAAAATCAAAAGCGCGATCAGGATTGCCGACATTCATCATGACTTTAAGAGGTAAGTCGGGTAGGTCGTTGACTGATGAACGTTTGATTTCATAATCAAGCTCACCTTCAAACACATAACCGGTTTCCCCTTGCGCGCACGACACGGTGACGGCTTGGCCATCTTTGAGTTTGCTGGTGGCATCGCCGCAGCCGACCACGGCAGGAATGCCTAACTCACGCGCGATGATCGCCGCATGACAAGTACGTCCGCCTCGATTGGTGACAATGGCAGAGGCTTTTTTCATTACAGGTTCCCAGTCCGGGTCTGTCATATCCGCCACCAAAACATCACCGGTTTGTACTTGATCCATTTGGTCGAGGCTTTGAACGACACGCACCACGCCAGCGCCAATACGTTGACCAATTGCGCGGCCTTCAATCAGGTTTTTACTGTTGCCATTGAGTTGAAAACGTTCCATCACTTGTTGGTTATCACGAGAGCGAACGGTTTCAGGACGAGCTTGCACGATTAATAGCTCACCTGTGATGCCATCTTTTGCCCACTCAATATCCATAGGGCGACCATAGTGTTTTTCAATGATCAGCGCTTGTTTTGCGAGTTCTTGAATTTCATCATCAGTTAATGAGTATTGGCTGCGTTCACTGGCATCAGTGTCGATGATTTCTACTTGTGTACCGAGTGCTTTACCTTCGGCGTAAATCATCTTAATAAGTTTTGAGCCAATGGTACGACGTACCACCGCAGGGTTACCTGCTTGTAAGGTTGGCTTATGGACATAAAACTCATCAGGGTTAACCGCACCTTGTACGACCATTTCACCTAATCCCCAAGAGGAGGTAATGAACACTACTTGGTCAAAACCAGATTCAGTATCCAAGGTAAACATCACCCCAGAAGCGGCTTTATCGGAACGTACCATACGTTGGATGCCGGCTGATAGTGCCACGCCTTTATGGTCAAAGCCCTGATGAACACGATAAGAGATGGCTCGGTCATTAAAGAGAGAGGCAAAAACATGCTTAGTGGCTTCGATAATTGCTTCAATACCACGCACGTTTAAGAAGGTTTCTTGCTGGCCAGCAAAAGAAGCATCGGGTAAATCTTCTGCGGTTGCCGAAGAACGCACTGCCACAGAGAGCATCTCATCGCCGTTACTGAGCTCTTGGTAGTAATCACGAATATCGTTTTCAAGTTGAGCTGGGAGTGGGGCTTCAAGCACCCAATTTCGGATGGTTTCACCGGCGGATTTTAGTGCATTGACGTCATCGACATCGAGAGCATCCAACAGTTGATATATGCGGTCGTTAAGTTGATTGGTTTCTAGAAATTGGTTAAAGGCAAAAGAGGTGGTCGCAAATCCATTCGGTACTTTTACCCCTGCATTGGAAAGATTAGCAACCATCTCACCCAGAGATGCATTCTTGCCCCCGACTTTATCAACATCATTCATTGATAAGGCATCATACCAAACCACATTCTTATCCACGGCGTGTCTCCTAGACTGTTTTTGTATTGGATTAACAAAAGTCGCAGTAAGCCTTTTGGTAACTTACTTTGACTGGCAGAAAGTTACTTTGTCTGTCTTATTATTGTTGTGGTTAGACATTATTCATTTCGCGCTCATCACCAAGTGAATGCTGCTTACTTCTCATTTTTAAACATCCATTAAATACAAATAAGCAGACAAGGTCACAATGAAGCGTGTTTACTTATTACCTTATGAAAAAACTTTGTGTAATTATAGTTGTGAAAATTTACAATTTTTAAACAAGACACGGCGATTGATAAAATAACCAAAGGAATCAGTTTGTTATGGAAAATGGAAAAGAATATCGAGATGTATTTTATGTGTCAGATGGGACTGCGATCACATCTGAGACCTTAGGCCATGCGGTACTTGGCCAGTTTCCACTGCAAATTTCACAAACTACTTTGCCTTTTGTTGAAACCACAGATCGCGCTGAGCATGTGAAAGGTCTCATTGATAAAAAACATCAGCAAACAGGGCAAAAGCCATTGGTGTTTTTCTCGATTGTTTTACCTGAAGTGAAAGCCATCATTGAGCAGGCAAATGCGCATTTTTATGATGTGTTAAACGTGTTGGTAGACCCGCTCAAAAAAGATTTAGGGTTAGAACCGCATCCGCAGTTACATCGCTCTCACAGCATTGAAAAAGACGCCGCCAGTTATCAAAATCGCATCGCCGCAGTGGAATACACATTGGCCCATGATGATGGGGTCTCACTTAATAATTTAGACCAAGCCGACATCATTTTACTAGGCGTTTCTCGCTGCGGAAAAACCCCCACCAGTTTGTATCTCGCCATGCAATTTGGCATTCGCGCGGTCAATTACCCATTCATTGAAGATGACATGGCTTCATTAAAGCTGCCTAAAGAAATCGAGCCTTATCGTTTTAAGACGTTTGGTTTAACCATCGATACCGAACGCTTAATGGCAATCCGCCACGAACGCTACGCCAACAGTGATTACGCCAGCCAACAGCAATGTGAAAAAGAATTGAATCGGGTGGAATCGTTATTTCGCCGCGAAGCGATCCCGTATCTCAATACCACCACATTATCGGTGGAAGAGATCTCGACGCGGTTGCTTGAGTTAAGTGGATTAAAGCGGTCAATGTGGTGAGTTTGCTTTTAAAATTAAAAAATATGATGTTACCTTGATTTTACTCGTAGGAAAAATAATGATTCTAAACTGAGTGATGGCTTTCTTAAGGAGCTAAATGAGGCCAGAACTAACCTCTACCGTTCATACAAAAACTTAAATAGTGCTGAATCTAGGTTGTTGTTGCTAGGATTATCTGGAAGCCAGCAATCACTTAGAGTCTTTGGAGAAGCCGTATCTAGTTTTTATGCAGAGGTTTACATTGGCGATCATGGAAAGTCTTTGGAAGAAGTTAAACTATGGCGTGAAGATATATTGGAAAACCGAAGAATATTCTTCGAAGACTTAAATTTAGCTTATGAGAAGTCATAAAGAAACTCAAAGATCTTTTCACGATCGTTAAGTGATTCTTCTTCCCACAAAATCATATTTTGCCTCGGTTACGTATTTTCGCTATGCGTTCGACCATACGAGATTTAGCGGATGCATGGTCAATAAAAGTGGCTTCTCCTGAGTCCAATTTCTCAAAAGCTAAGTTTACTTGTTCAGTCAGCCAATTTGTCTATCGAAGGTGTTAGTCATATAAAAGTGTGTGACGTCATTTACCTTGTGCTCTATCAAGCTTTCAAACCCGTTTAAATCTTCAATAAACGATTTAGAATAATCATCCTAAATTGTTATTGTCCAAATTGGAGATATATCTGTCTCTAATCGATATGATTCGTTTTCTGGATATCTTTACCCTGTAAGAAATCAAGAGGAGTAAAGCATGAATAATCCAATAAAAAAATATCATCCAGCTACAGTTATTGAAAACTCACAACGCAGTTGGCCATCAAAACAATTGTTGGAAGCACCGCGTTGGTGTTCAACGGACTTGCGGGATGGAAATCAAGCTTTAAACACGCCAATGAATCATGAGAAGAAGGCATTACTTTTCGAGCATTTGATTACTTGTGGATTCAAAGAAATAGAAGTGGCTTTTCCATCGGCTTCACAAACAGACTTCAAATTTGTTCGGTATTTAATTGAACAGAATAAAATTCCTGATGATGTTTGGATACAAGTTATTACTCAAGCTAGACCCGAGTTGATTAAAAAAACACTGGTATCGCTACAAGGCGCTGCACGTGCAATAGTCCATTTATATAATGCTACAGCGCCGCTGTTTAGAGATGTAGTGTTTAAAAAAAGTAAGTCTGAAATTATCGAAATGGCCGTATTAAGTACGCAACATATTAAACGGTTATGTGATGCACAATGTCAAACACAATGGATTTTGGAATACTCACCTGAAACATTCTGTTTTACGGAACTTGAATTCTCACTCGAGATTTGTGAAGCAGTTAAAAAAGCGTGGCAGCCAAGCCGTGATCGCCCATTAATATTAAACTTACCTGCAACAGTCGAGGTCAATACCCCGAATGTTTACGCTGACCAAATTGAAAAATTCATCTCATTATTTAGTGATATGGGAAATGTCACTGTAAGCGTTCATCCACATAATGACCGTGGAACGGGTGTTGCTGCTGCTGAACTAGCTCAGCTAGCAGGTGCCACACGAGTGGAAGGGTGCGTTTTCGGTAATGGAGAAAGGACAGGAAATGTTGATTTAGCGATACTAGCTTTGAACTTATATACCCAAGGAATTGATCCTAAATTGGATTTTTCTGACATCAGGAACACGGCAAAAATAATTGAGGCTTGCACTAATATTCCTGTCCATCCAAGACACCCTTATTCTGGTGAACTTGTGTTTACGGCATTTTCTGGATCACATCAAGATGCGATTAAAAAGGGATTTGAAGCTACTAACGGCTTACAGCATTCAGAAACATGGAATATTCCATATTTACCTTTAGATCCTAAAGACGTTGGTTGCTCATATTCAGAAGTTATTAAAGTGAACAGCCAGTCTGGTAAAAGTGGGCCATCTTGGATGCTAGAGCAAAATCATGGGTTAAAATTACCAGATAAGTTGCAAGTTGACTTTAGTAAAAAAGTACAGAATGTCGTAGACCAAACTGAAAACGAGCTTAGCCTTGCAGAAATATGGGATCTATTTCGACGTAGCTATGGAATAACACCTTATGCAAATTTGAAGCTAATTGATTATAAAAGCGACTCTCTAAATAGTGATCAAAGTATTATTGTTAAGGTAGAGTATCAGGGGAAGGAGTTTAATGTATCAGGGAAAAGTAACGGTTTATTAAGTGCTTTAATTAAGGGATTAAGTGAGTGTTTCGAGCTGGAGATTAATATCGTTAATTATTCTGAACATACTCTTGGAGCTTCGACATATAGCAAAGCTATTTCTTATGTTGAGTGTGAATCCGATAAAAATTATTCTTTTTTTGGTGTTTCAATTGAAGATGATACGACTCGTTCTTCTATTCAAGCCACACTAAATGCGGTTAGAAATTTATTAATCTCGATACAACAAACGGATATATTAATGAACACATCAGAAGATATTCTGAGTTAAGTAGAAGAATTAAGCTAATAAGGAATGAGCTATATGCATTTTGTTAATGAATATATTGAACAGGCAGTAAAGGCAGTAGCTCATCAATACCCACATAACACTTATGAACCTCCACATTTACATACAGCGACTCAATTACTTCATACTGTAAGTGGAGTCATAAATGTGGAAACTGAAGTTGGTCATTGGATTGTTCCCCCAGGTAGAGGCTTGTGGATCCCGGTAGTGTTTAGAAATCTGTGTCATTTCTCCTAAAATAGACAAAAAAGGAATGACACATGAATAATGATTTCGATCTAGAGCAAGCCATTAAAGCTCTTCAATCTGGACAAGATTTAACAGGCAAAGATGGCTTTTTAACTCCTCTTATCAAGCAAATTACGGAAGCTGCTTTAAAAGCTGAGCTTGCACAACACATCGATAATGATGACCAGCCAAATCGTAAAAATGGAACCTCTAAGAAGACTGTTAAGTCTTCTGTCGGAGCATTTGAACTTGATACTCCTCGCGACCGTTCAGGCTCTTTTGAACCTCAACTTATCAAGAAAAATCAAACCAAGCTGACTGATGAAATTGATCGTAAAATCCTTTCTATGTTCTCGTTAGGAATGAGCTATCGTGATATTCGAGGACATGTTGAAGATATGTATGGTATCGACGTCTCTGAGGCCACAATTACTGCTGTCACAGACCGCTTAATACCAGAGCTTAAAGAATGGCAGCAGCGTCCATTAGACGCTATATACCCGTTCATTTATTTGATGCCATCCACTATAAAATTAGAGAGGATGGTCGTTATGTCAGTAAAGCGATATACACAATCTTAGGCTTGAATATCGACGGTAAAAAAGAACTACTTGGGTTATACCTATCAGAGTCTGAAGGCGCAAATTATTGGCTATCAGTTTTAACTGATTTACATAATCGAGGGGTTGAGGATATTTTAATCAGTTGCGTAGATGGCTTGGTTGGCTTCCCTGAAGCCATTGCCACAATTTATCCAAATACTGAAGTTCAATTGTGCATCGTCCATCAAATTCGGAACTCAATAAAATATGTCGCATCTAAGCACCAAAAAGAGTTTATGGCAGATCTGAAACCAGTTTATCGAGCGGTAACTAAGGAAGCAGCTGAAATAGAGTTAGACCGATTAGAAGCTAAGTGGGGCCAACAATATCCAATAGTATTACGCTCATGGCGTAATAAATGGGTAAACCTGTCGGTTTACTTTAAATATCCAGAGTATGTTCGGAAAGCCATATATACCACCAATGCTATTGAGGCGGTACATCGTCAGTTTCGAAAGCTGACCAAAACTAAAGGTGGTTTTCCAAATGAAAACAGCTTGCTTAAGCTGTTGTATGCTGGGATATTGAATGCGTCTAAGAAGTGGACAATGCCAATCCAGAACTGGAATATGACATTGTCTCAACTGGCGATTCATTTTGAAGGTCGTTTGGATGACGTCTTAGATATTTAGTCAAAATTAACTGACACAGAATTCTGAACGCCCTCTGGATCCCTGAAGGTATGGTTCATAGCTTACGGACTATCGGAGCCGTTGAAGTAAAAACACTATTTATTGATCCACTCGCGAGAGCTGATTTGCCTAATCAATGTCAAGTTTATGAGGTTACTCCTCTTTTAAGAGAGCTGATAATTCAAGCGGTAAATATTAAAAACGTTCTATTTAAAGAGAGCAGAGAAAGCCGAATTATTGAATTGATATTGGATGAGTTGAGGGTTCTTAATTCGTTAGATTTTCACGTTCCTATGCCAAAAGAAAGCTCCAATCTTTATAAGTTTTGTCTTAAAGTTTCAAAACGGCTAGATCATCCTTGGTCTGTGTCGGATGCATCCTTGTTGCTACAAATATCTGATAAGACAGTATCACGCCAATTTCACCAACAACTCAGATTAAGTTTTAGTGAGTGGTTACGCCGAAAGCGATTACTGGAAAGTATGGAATTATTAGCTCAGGGTCTCAATGTTATTGATGCCGCGCTTTCTGTTGGCTATGAAAGCCCTAGCTCTTTCAGTGCGATGTTTAAAAGTAGAGTCGGTATGTCACCCGCCGAGTATGCTTCACAGATTGGATAGCCGTGAATTTAACACCCACCACATCCAAATCGCATTTCACCGCCACTTGGGTATATAATCGCGGCCTGTTCTTTTTATCCGAATCGATTTTATGCACGCTTTCACTGATTTTTTACTGCATTTAAAACCCGAAGACCTCAGTACCGCACAGTTTTTCTTTTTGATTGGCCTAAGTGGCTTAACGTCCATGCTTAATGTGATTATTGGGGTCGGTGGTGGCGCAACGCTGATTGCGTTTATGATCACGATTATGCCCGCGGCGGCGGTGATTCCTGTGCATGCGATTGTTCAATTAGGCTCTAATGCGGGAAGAGCGGTATTAATGCGTCGCTACATTCAAAAGCAGTTCCTTGGCTGGTTTTTTGTCGGTAGCGTAGTGGGGGCGATTATTGGTGGCAACATTGCGCTTAACTTACCCACTAAATATTTAGAATTGATACTGGCGGTGTTTATTTTGATCAGCAGTTGGGTGCCGATTAACTTAAGCTTTAAAGGAAAAAAAGGACTGGTTGGCATTGGGGCATTTACGGCATTTTTGACCATGTTCGTGGGGGCTACTGGGCCATTTTTAATCGCGACGATCAAAAACATCCTACCGGATCGCCGTGAATTAGGCGCTACCATGTCTTGTTTTATGTCGATTCAACATGTCATTAAAGCGGTTATCTTTGGCTTATTAGGCTTTGCTTATCAGCAGTGGATTGGTGTGATTGGCCTGATGATTCTTGTCGGTTTTATGGGCACTTATATTGGTAAAAAAGTATTGGATAAAGTGTCGAATAAGCACTTCCACATTGTGCTTAAATTCGCATTAACCTTTATTGCTTTACGCTTGATTTGGGGCTTTTTGACCGCCAGTTAATCCACGTAATGGCTAAGACTGGCTATCCAATGCTGGTTTGGCTTGCGGCACGGGGAAGATTCGGTCGTAAGCCAGGTTATAAACAAAAGCGTAAATCAGATAAAACAGCGCCATTCCTAAGTCTAAAATGAAAGCTTCCATTAAGCCTATCTCTAACCACCATGCCATGATCGGCAAGGTAATCACTAGCAATCCCGCTTCAAATAAACAGGCATGAAAGATTCGCATGGCGACGGTTTTATTGAGCTGGCCTGTGTGTTTGAGCATCGCCTTATCAAATAAGATGTTATAGAAGTAATTCCATACGGTGGCGATGATTGAGAATGCCACTGCTAACACACCTATTTTGGTCATATCCATATTGATCAGCTTGGCAATCCCAAGCGTTAAAATCGCGAGGCCAATCAATTCAAAACAGATGGTGTGTCTTAATCTATCAAAGGTAGTACGCATTGTTTCCTCTAACTTATTCTCTAATCTCATCAACCCTTGTTGATGTTAACAATCAAACTGACGCTATTATTAATGCTAAATTGGATATATTCTAATTAATAACTATCGCTTTTTTAGATAGATTGATATGGGGAAGTGAGATGCGTTTTTCAATTGATCAGTTGCAATCTTTTGTGGTGGCAGCGGAACAAGGATCGTTTTCAGCGGCGGCGCGGCATTTGGGTAAAGCGCAATCGGTAGTGAGTACCGCGGTCGCCAATCTTGAAGCGGATTTAAATCTAGCGCTATTTGATCGTACTACTCGCTCGCCAAAGCTAACCGCTCATGGTGAAGTTTTGCTGGTGCGTGCCAAGCGCATTTTAAATGAATGTGGTGTGTTTTTATCGGCGGCGGATGCGTATCAAATGGGCGTTGAAGAGAAGATCACATTAGTGGTGGAATCAATGGCGATGACACAGGCGGTTGCGCAAGCCCTGTTTCATTTTGAGCAGCAATACCCATTGGTTGAAATTGAAATCTTGCATGTTAATGAAAGTGAAGTGCTGGAGTTTATTCGTGATGGCCGGGCGCAACTGGCTGTGTTACAGCAACTTGAATTGATGTATCCCGGAGAAATCGAAGTCTACGGCTTAGGGTTTTTAGAGTTCTGGTGTGTGACAGGCATGCAGCATCCTCTGGCGCAACAAGAGAAAGTGACATGGCAGATGTTAGAACGCTATCGTCAGTTTTTGATTACGGGGCGTTACGGGCAAGATACGCCAAGGTGGCGAGTGTCCGATCAAGTATGGCGAACCGAAAGTGCTCATTCGACCATACCGATGTTACAACAAGGGCTAGGTTGGGCATCGTTACCGGCTCAAGTGGTGAATGATTTTGTGCGTACTAAGCAATTAAAACGGCTAGAGCTGGCTTTTGAGTCTCAACCATGGAAGCAAGGCATTGATCTGATTTGGTCTACGCAGCACCCGCAAGGTCAGGCGACGCAAGCGTTGATCGCGCAATTAAAAAGTATTCAACTTTAATATTTTGGGTATATCGATAGATTTAGATATGATGGCTCGAATCGAGTCACGGATGACAAGGATAAGTCGACGCACATGATGGATTATGCAAAGTTAGAACACTTAAAATCGTGGGGGAATATTGGCCATATTTCAGCAGGGTTTACTGCGGTATTAATCGGTTATACCAGTTCGATTGTTATCATCATACAAGCCGCCACCGCTGCCGGAGCAAACCCGTTGCAGATCGCCAGTTGGTTATTGGTGCTAGGGCTGATGGTTGGAGTGAGTTCTATTGCTTACTCTTGGTATTACAAGATGCCGGTGTTGATGTCGTGGTCAACGCCCGGTGCCGCGATGCTGGTGGCGGCGGTAGGGCAATATGCACTTGCCGAAGTGATTGGCGCGTTTATTATTTCAGGTTTTTTGATTGTGCTCACTGGGCTGATCTCTCCGCTTAGTCGTTTGATTGAAAAGATCCCACCTCAACTCGCGACCGCCATGCTTGGGGCGATTTTGATCCCATTTTGTTTGAAAGCCTTTACGTCCGTAATGAGTAGCCCACTTACGTTTACCTTGATGATGGTGACATTTTTTGTGGCAAAGCGTTATTTAGCTCGTTATGCCATGATGCTACTACTGATTGTTGGTGTGGCGATGGCGATTTTTTCTGGCGCGTTTGCTGAACAATCCATTTCATTAGACATTGCTCAACCGGTGTGGGTAACACCTGATTTTAATTGGATGTCGATGCTTAATCTCAGTTTGCCTCTCTATATCATCACCATGCTGTCGCAGAACTTACCGGGTTTTGCCATGATGAGAAGCTATCAGTACCAAGTGCCGGCTAAACCGGTGTTTATAGGAACGGGCATTGTGAATATGTTACTCGCCCCATTTGGTGGGTTTAGCCTCAATCTTGCGGCCATTTCCGCGGCGATTTGCATGAATGAAGAAGTGGATGAAGATAGAACACAGCGTTATCGTTCTGCCATGTGGGCAGGGGTGTTTTATGTGATTGCAGGGTTATGGGCGACCGCGGTGGTGACGATTTTCTTAGCGCTACCAAAAGAGATTTCTCATATTCTGGCCGGCCTTGCATTGCTTGGTACTTTACTGATGTGTATGCAAAGTGCGTTTGCTGATGAAAAATTACGTGAATCTTCACTCTATACTTTTTTAGTGACCCTCTCGGGTATTACGCTATTCGGTATTGGCGCAACGCTTTGGGGGCTCATTGCTGGACTGCTGCATAAAAAGATGATGGGGCGGTAAATGATAACAATAGGAAGTAATATTATGTTCGTTATTTCATTGACTTATGTTTGTAGCCTTGAAGACGATCCTTTTTATCAGCATGGATTAGCGGAATACGATATTACCGAATTCATTCCAACTAAAACCGCGCAAGAATTGTCTTTTCTATTAGAAAAATGATGTAAAAATAAAGATCTAGCCTTAAACTAGATCTTTATTTATTTCAACTACATAGAACTCACTGCTGCTAAATTATGCTGAGGTTCTATATCCAATCCCCAATCAAGAATGTTTTGTTCTTCACTGAGTTCATAAATGGTTCTTTGACTTAAACTATTGACGATTTTTGCCGCTCGCCACGCTGCTAAACTGAGTTGAGGCTCGGCAATGCCGTGATTATGAGTACCAGAATTTACAATGTAAATACGGTTATTTTGCATTCCTTTCCACTGTAAGCAGTAGTCGCTGCTCAGTACGAGTCGATTGTGCTGATCGGTGATCATCAAAGGTTTTAAATGTTCAAGACATGCAGGTAGATCATGAGTAAACCCAGTACATAATATAACGATGTCTGCTTTTATTGTTTCAATCTGCTGGGTGAGACCATGTTGAATACCGAGCTGATATTCCCCATTGCGATATTGGCTGCTGACTAAACTTTGATGAGGTTTTATTGCCCACCATTTAGGGGTTCGTAATACGTATTTGTCGTGATAAAGGCGCTGATACAATCCGTTTAAGCAATCTGACGTGACGCCGTCACTTGCTAATTTCTGATGACAGACTTCATTACGCTTATTTTTTGGGTCGAGGTGGTAAAATTGATTGACGTAATCTGGCATGAAATATTGATCAGTAAAGCAACCTTCATCTAACTGCTCGATGTTGGGGCGGCGTGAAATCCATTCAATTCGCTCTGGCTTTCCGAAATGTTGGTCAAAGGTGTGCTGAAATATGTCTGCGCCCGTTTGGCCACCACCAATGATGGCGATGCGCTTGCCCGTTAAGTCTGGCGCTCTTAAAGCTAGCTCGCTCGCGTGAAAGCAATGGTCTGAGACTAAATCACGGATACACTCTGGAATATGCGGCTGCATGCCTGTTCCTATGATCAAGTCTTTGCTGGTATAGCGATCCTGTTGTGAATGAATAACAAAGTGGTCATCGAAGTAATCGACCTGTTCAATGTGACAGTCGAATTGTGTGTTGGGCAGCTGGTGTGCGGTCCAGGCTAAATAATCAGAGAATTCTAATCGAGAAATCACGGACTGGCCTGATGCACAAAATGGATAAAACTTCCGTTGTTTTACCAAGTAATTTAAGAAGCTGTATGGGCTAGTGGGGTCAACGGCACTGACTAAGTCTTTTAAAAATGAGGTTTGCATTTTAGCATCGCTGAGTAGCAATCCTGGATGCCAACTGAATGAGGGCTTTCTTTCTAAGAACCGAGTTCGCAACTGGGTTTTTGACTCTTCAATTAATGCGGCAATGCTTAAATTAAATGGGCCAAGTCCAATGCCAAGGCAATCAAAATCTGGTTGAGTCTTCATGATGTGTTCCCTACAGGTATAAGCAATGTCAGTGATGATGTGTTTATCATCACTGACAGTGGTGAAATTAAAAAATGACGTTGTCAAAAAAGTCGTGACGTTGACATTGCAGCAATGCAGCACGTTTATGCGGAAAATCAAATTCGAATTGTTTTTTCATTCCAATACGTTCGGTGATTTTGACTACTCGATGGTTTTTCGCGTTTGGTTCACCCACGGTGTTCATGGTTTGTGGTTCAACTAAGAAGCAATAATGTAGAATTGACTTACCCCAAGCATCAAAGTAAGTGCCGCCACGGTAGTCAAAATTACCGACTAAGATGTGTACGCCTCGGTCATAATCTTGGCATTCATAATAAGGCCCTAAGCGATCTTCAGCGGCCCAGTACACTTCAAAATATCCAAACGCGACGCCATCAAATTCCCCGATTACGGCAAATTGATGCGGATCTTGCTCTAGCTTTTTTAGGTATTGAGAATGCATTTCTAAACTACCTTCTAACTCCCAAACTGGCGAAGTTAAAGGGTGGTTATGCCATTGATGGAAGGTAGTGAGATCACGATCAATTTCTATCATTCGGAATGACACGATGCGCTTTAAGTGATAACAGTAGCGCTGAAAGACGGTGCCCACGGGTTTGGACGGACGGGTTGGATGCGAAATGCCATTGGCCGCCGTTTGTCGTTGGGCTGATTCTGTGAGTTGGGCTGATTGATGCCAGATTGGCGCCACTTGCAGAAAGGTACTGAGTAATAGCTTACCGTTGGTTAGGTGAGGTTCTATAAAACTAGGCCAATGTCCGCAATTAAGAACCGTTTTATTACTGGTATAAAACGCATGTTCAGCGGCGCTCCACCACAGCATTGATTCGGTTAAATCTGTGTCGAGATAAAGGCCATCTTGCGAATGAATAATATCGAATTCTCCTTGTAATAACCCCAACTCATAAAGAGCGAACCGTTGATGTGAATGATCTTGTGCAACCAAAATCTGTAATGATTCAATACAAATATTTCGAGGTTGAAGACCATTTGTTGGTAAAGGTTTATACAGTCGAGTTTTGGGCTGAGAGTCATAAAACGGATTTTCAATTTCGCAATAGATCTGACTAGGATCCGGTAACGTAGCTTCGTTGAAATCAGATAAGAAGCAGAAGAAATTACGTTTCCAACTCAGTGTTGGTGAAGAGAGTAAGTAATCATAAAAGCCGGAATCTTTAGGTTGAGCCTGACGCCATTGACGAAACGTATGTTGGCAGACTGACCATAATGCACATTCGTCAACTTGGGTGTCGGCACTAATGGCTGCGATCGTATTGAGCAAAGTATTGCCGATGAGATAATAAGAAAGATAAGGATCGACTTTATCTCGAGAAACATAATATTCGGGCTCTTGACCATCAAAAAGAGCAGATAAACGTTGCAGAGCAATATCGGTTAAGGCGATGCCTTGGCAATCTCGATATTTCATACCTGCAGGTAGATTATCTTCAATCGTTAATAAAATGTTTTGTTGGTGTGCGAGTAAAATGATGCCGTAATCACTGCGTGCGATGCACAGCGGGTGGATCACTTGATTCATAAATTGGTTCAGCCACTGACGAGAAGCCATCTCTAATGTCAGCTGATTTTCTTGCGCATAGTTTCTTACCCATTGGCCAATTTGACTTTTACCATTCAGGTTTTGGTTGGCGGTGGCGAGAACATGGGTGGTAGTAGGTTGTGCTTGTACGGTGTGTGGTGCTGTAAAGGAGTGAAAGACATTGTCACGTAAGCAGACTAAAGGCAAGTCTAGGCAATGTCCGTTCGAATCTTTCACAGAAGCCCAAATTGGCTCTTGAATAAATTCAGTGTGAGGCATTCTTTGCTGCATTTCTTGACCGGCTGGCGTTTGTAATATTTGGCTAAACTGAACACCGCGTTTGGCTTCTTTTTCGCTGAGTAGTCGTAAAGAGTTAGTCAACTTAACAGGCAATGACACTTTGAGCATCCAAGCTAGTTGAGGATGATAAATCGCTCTGGTGGATGAGGTGGCGGTCCAGCCATGCGTGCTGAGTTGACAATCTACGACATATTCAGACAGGCCATGAGTTTCAATATCTTCTCGCCACTCTGCCGCTTGCAATGGATGCATTGGCAGTGCTAACCAACCTTGTTGAATTCGTGTGGGTATATGGTTTGTGGTTTTTCCATCCACGCTTAAATTGCTCTGTAATAGCGCCTTAAAGGTGTGCAGTAATTGCGGTGTCTCTGTTTGAGTGGCGATGTAATCTGGGTGCACGGCAAACCACTCAACCGCAAAGCTTTGTCCATATTCAGGAAGGTAAGCCTGTTGCTGCGCTTCAGTTAGTGGCTCACAACTTTTTGGTGCGGGATGCATGCTATGGCCTCCAACTAAAGATTGTTCTGATTGAATGAAAGTATCATCAGAATTGCCAGTAAGTGAGCGGCGTTCTAGAGCTTGAAAGGCGTGCTGGATATAGCGAGTCGATTCTCCGACGCGGTTGAAGAAACGATCACGAACCGCGGGTTCTAAGTCGGGATAGAAATGGGAAATCACTAATTCGATTGCGCGGGAAAAATCGATTTTATTGGCAGGATTTCTCTCTGTATTCAGCTGCTGTTTGTTTTGAATGTTGACATTGTTTATCAAGTAAATATCGCCTTGGTAGCGATGACGACCAAGTTGCGATACATAACTTAATGGTAAGGCGAGTTGCTGCGTTCCAAGCGGAATATAAAGAGCTTGCTGTACAACACGACAATCTTTTTCTTCCATAGAAAAGCTATTGAAAAAGCTTTGTAATCCAAGGGTTGAGGCGGGTTGAATTGTGCTATCTGGAATAGCGAATAAGTCGATAGACATATCTTTTCCTTTATATGAAGCAATGACGATCCATGATTGGACGGTTAATCGATGATTGAGGGTTGGAGTAGACGTTGACGTTTAAGCAACACCACACTCAGAAACAATATTGAGATGAACATGATCAGTAAGTGTTCAGCGTTGATGCTTAAATAGACGGCTAATGAAGCCAGTGCAGTACCAATCAGGTGGCCACTAGAATGGGATTGCGCTAATAAGCCACTGAGTTGGCTGGTATAGAGTTTGTCTTGCCCAATAGATAACAACTGTTTGGAATACCAGGCCGGTAGATTGGATAACGCAATGGTCAGCGCAGCGCTAAAGATCACTAGTAGTATCAAACTATGTTGAAAAGTGGCGAGAATGTAGCCACAGAACGCAAGAGGCCAGATGATGCAGTGCCAAATAAGGGTTGGGCGAGCCAGCAAATTAGGAATGATCCACATTTGATTGATCGCCATTAATCCGCTAATGGCCAATAAAATACCGGCAAGATAGTCGGAAACTTGCACGGAACTTAACCCTAACTTACTTAAATAAGGCACCAGCATTAGCTGATACATGGCCACTAACAGCGTCGTTAAACTTGCAGTGAAAAAGGTCAATTTATATTTCTGAGCGAGCTTCAATGATGAAACGGCTTTAATTTTATTGGAGGAAATCACCAAATTTAAGCTATTTTTGGCGAGCCATTTAATAAGCAATAAACTCATGCTGATAGGCAACAAGGTAAGCAATAGCAGGCTTGTTAAGCTCATAGGTAAAAACACAAGAGCTGGCCCCAATAAGCGACCAAGGGTGGCGGCTCCACTCAGCTTTGATATTTTATTTAATTCAGCAGGGCGCTTATGGGCGAGGTAAGTCTGCCCGATTGGCATAAATGCGCTGCTGAATAAGCCAAGCCCGAACCGGCTCAAGGCGGCTAACCAAAGTTGTGGTTCTGTTAAGTGGAGTAGGGCTGCAATGAAGAAAAGATGACACATAATGTAGCCCATTCCTGCGATCCAATAGGCTTGCGTCAAACTCATTCGATTGAGGTGCTTTCCCCATAACCCCGAGCCAATCCAGTAACTGATTAAATTGACATTGATAGCAATCGCGATAAGTCCTAGTTCATTGCTTTGTGCATCGACGTTAAAAAGCATCGCAATTTGAGGCAGTAACGCGATCAATAAAGTTTGATTAATTCCTAATGTGAATAGCGATCCATATAACCACATAACGACCAACTTAAATGATAATGCAAATAATTATCATTATGATTGTTGATCTTTGGTGCGGATGTCAATACATTAAAGGGGATTTTTTGGTGATTATTTCGTGCTACATGGATTTGTTATACGAATAAATATCAATGGCTTATTTGTGGTTATTAGCTGATTGGAGGCTGCGTGTCATATCTATTTTGGGAAAGAGCAAACCGTAATTTGATTAGTAAAACATTAAGTGAAATTCATTTTGAGCAGCTTATTGAATATGTGTCGGCTGACTCTCTATCTTTTAGCCTTCAAACTTCGAATAAGCGCTGTTACCAAGTTGACTGTGGTGAAAATCAATGGCGATTTAAAGCACAAAAAACGGTATGGGGAATGTTAAATATTGATAATGATTCGATTGAATCTAGCCACGGCCCCGTTCCTTTAATCAATGATTTATTAATGGACTTACAATCGCTACTCACTATTTCTGATATGAATCTAGCAGGCTTCTTTGAAGAGATACAACAGACGCTTCGGAGCGAGTTGCGTAGCTTAGAGGTTCAGCAAGGAGTGACGGCGTTCGATATTGTTCAGTGTGATGAGATAACAAGGCAGCGATATTTAAATGCCCACCCTAAGCTAATCGCGAATAAAGGGCGTTTAGGGTGGGGAGAGCATGATCTTGAACGTTATTCTCCGGAGTCAGGTCAGTCTTTTAAGTTGCACTTTTTAGCGGTAGATAAATCGATTTCAGTTTCTGGATTTAAGATGGATTTATCGATTCAAGACCTATTCTCCTCGTTTGTGACGCAAGACGAATGGCAAGTTTTAACTGAGCAATTACCGGTGGGAGGGCTCGATAAATTCGACATTATTCTCGTTCATCCTTGGCAGTTACAACGTTACCTGAAAAGCCAATTTTTACAGTATTTTGTTGAAAATAAGCTGATCGATTTAGGTGAAACTTCTACCAATTGGCGAGCGCAGCAGTCGATCAGAACGTTAACGGCGGAGCGAGCGAATGTCGATGTCGATATCAAAACGGCATTAACGATTTTAAATACTTCTTGTTATCGAGGGATACCTGGAAAATACATTGCTCACGGCGCTCGAATTTCCGCTTGGTTGGCGGAGATTGCGGAAAATGATGCGGTACTAAGTGGGTTAGGTTTACGTGTTCAGCAAGAAATCGGCGGAGTGTATTGCCCTCATCCTTACCAATCTAAAATTGATGGGCCGTACCGTTATCAAGAAATGCTGGGTTGTATTTGGCGAGAACGAGCCGAAAGCTTACTCGGTCGGCACCAAAGGCCACTTTCGATGGCAACCTTAATGCAAGAAGATTTAACGGGGATGCCATGCATCGAAGCGTTAATTCAATTATCACAACGTACGCCACAAGACTGGTTGAAAGCGATGTTTACTCATGTGGTGGTGCCTATTTATCACTTAATGGTGAAATATGGCGTAGGCATTGTGGCACATGGTCAAAACGTTACTTTGATTTTAGAAGACCACTTTCCCGCTGGATGTTTGATTAAAGATTTCCATGGCGATCTTCGGTTGATCGATCAAGATTACCCAGAACTATCGACACTTGATCACGATATCCAAGAAAACCTCGTTCGTTTACCTGCTCATTACCTTATTCATGACTTGCTTACCGGCCACTTTGTCACCGTACTTCGTTTTGTTTCTCCGATGCTTGAAGGTGTTGACTTCAATGAGCCGGAGTTTTATCGCTTACTCAAAAGTACATTGCAGGATTATCAATCGCAGCATCCAGAGTTAAATGATCGTTTTAAAGAGTTAGATTTACTCACCGCTCATATTGACAAAATTTGCCTTAATAAAGTGCGCTTTAATATTGGATTAGGGGATAGCAGCGAAAGGCCATTGCCTGAATTAGCGGATCCCATCGTCAATCCTTTGCTTATCTAGTTGGCGCTTGAGTGCTTTTATCCATCAGGTTAGCGGTCAATGGCTACAGAAAAAACATCACAAAAACGTTATAGCAATGAATATAAATTCAATATGGTATTGATAGTGTTTATGATAATCATTACTATTTGCAATGTTTGTTTTGTTGAGTGGGCTTAAGGATATGTTTCGATTACAAGGTGTTACGTTTGAGACTCAAGATAAGACGATTCTAAGCTCGACCTCTTTAAGTTTTGAAAAGGGCAAAGTGACCAGTTTGCTTGGTCATAATGGTAGCGGAAAATCGACCTTGATAAAGATGCTGGCAAGGCAACAACCGGCGACGGATGGCGAGATCCTTTTGGGTGACCAGCCTTTGTCTGAACTATCCGCCAAGGAATTTGCGCTTAAAGTGGCCTACTTACCGCAACACCCACCGTTAACTGATGGCGTCAAAGTACGAGAATTAGTGCGCTTTGGTCGTTATCCGTGGAAAGGGTTATTGGGTCGATATAGTGCTCAAGATGATGAATTTATCGATCAAGCGATTGAGCAAGTCGGTTTAACACACATGCAAGATCGTTTCGTGGCGACGCTTTCTGGTGGTGAGAGACAACGGGCTTGGATGGCGATGCTATTAGCGCAAAAGAGTGAATGCATTTTGCTCGATGAACCGACATCAGCGTTAGACGTTGCGCATCAATATGAATTATTAGCGCTAGTACGAGAGTTGAACCAAGAGCTAGGGCTAACGGTGATTATGGTGTTGCACGATATCAATATGGCCGCGAGATTTAGCGATCACATGGTGGCGCTGCATTCTGGAAAAGTCTTAGCGAGTGGCGCACCCAATGAATTAATGCAGCAAGAGGTTTTGCAGCAGATATACGGTATTCCTCTGGATTTGTTTATCCACCCTGAAAGTGGCCATGCAATCAGCTATATCCGTTAACGCATTGAAAAAGGAAGTTTGTATGAAAGCGTGGTTAGTTTCATTCCTATTATTATGGGTATCAATCAGTGCCTATGCCGACAGTGTTCAACATGAAATGGGGCGTATTGAACTCGACACCGTTCCAACCAAAGTGGTGGCATTAGATTGGGTGATGGCTGAGCATTTGTTGGCTCTTGGCGTCACGCCTGTTGGGATTGCTGATGCAAAGGGATACCAATCCTGGGTCGTTAAACCTGAATTGCCAGAGAGTGTGGTGAGTGTTGGTTCAAGACGGGAGCCTAATCTTGAATTATTAGCACAGATGAAACCGGATTTAATTTTGATGAGTAATACGATGAGCCCTGCTTATCAAAAGCTCAACGCGATTGCGCCAACCATGGTGTTAAGTGTTTACACCGATTCACACCAGCCGATAGAGAATGCAAAATCTCAACTGCGTCGTTTAGGTGAAGTGTTGCATCGAACGGAACAAGCCGAACAGGTGATTGCTCAATTTGATGCCACTCTACATGCCAATAAAGTTAAAATTGAACAATTCGCTGAAATCTCAAAAAAAACGATCCCTCCTTTGTTATTTATTCGCTTTATTGGTGAAAAACATATTCGTATTCACGGAAATTCATCTTTAGCTGGAGAAACGATTCAGCGCATGGGCTTAAGTAATGCCTGGCAGCAACAGGGCAATAGCTGGGGTTTTAGCTCCGCGACGGTTCAGCAATTAGCACCACTACAAAACTCAGAGGTTTTCTATTTCGGGCCGTTAACTGAAGATGACAGAAAAGTGCTTAACCATAACCCTATTTGGCAAGTGATGCAGTTTGTGCGTGAGCAGCGAGTCCATGCTCTACCGCCAGTGTGGACGTTTGGCGGCTTATTAGCGGCACAAAGGTTAAGTGATGAGATTACTAAGACTTTTATTCAATCAGGTTCTGTTGCTTTAGAGAAAAAAGAGCTTGAGGGTTTGAATACGGTAATGAAAGGCAAGGTTAACTAAATGGACGTTGCTTTGGCTCATTCTTCAAACAGTGACTCCATTAAATATTGGGGGATTGCTGCTGGGGTGATAGTGGTGATTGCAGCACTTATTCGTGTGAGCTTGCCGTATCCATTGCCGCTTTCGCAATTGGGACAGGCTTTGTTCTCGCCCGATCAAAATAGTTACCAACAAGTGATTTTGCACTACGGCTATTTTCCTCGTTTAGCGATGGCGTTGCTATGTGGGGCAGGATTAGCGTTGGCGGGCTCTGTGATGCAAACCGTGCTGAGAAATCCACTGGCTTCACCGACAACACTTGGCGTGGCTTCTGGCGCTCAGTTAGGGGTGGCGATTGCCATGTTATTGCCGTTGTCTGCTTGGCATGCAGAGTTTGCAGCATTGTTTTGGTTGTCACCGAAAACGTTCGCCTTTGCTGGAGGATTAATGGCGACTGCCTTGGTGTTTTTGCTCACGGCTCGCAAAGGATTTGCGCCATTACAAATGGTATTAGCGGGCATGGTGGTCACATTATTTCTGGGCTCACTCAATATGGTGTTGATTTTATTTAACGATCAGCAGTTAAGTGGGCTATTTATCTGGGGCGCTGGGGCTTTAGATCAAAATGATTGGAGTGGGGTCGCCCATTTAACACCACAAATTGTCGTTGCGTTATTGTTGTTACTGTTCATCCAACGGCCACTTGCCATTTTGCAATTAGGCGAAGAGGTGGCGGCTTCGATTGGCGTGAAAGTGGGCATGCTGAGAATGGTCGCTTTGGTGATTGCGGTCTTCGTGACAGCAAGTATTGTCAGTGAAGTGGGGATTATTAGTTTTATTGGTTTAGTCGCCCCGAGTGTCGCGAGGTTACTGGGTGCCAGACGACTTATTTCTCAGTTCTTGCTCAGTACTGTCGTCGGAGCGATTTTGTTATTAGTGACGGATCTTTTAGTGATGCCTTTTGCGGGCGTAGCAGGGGATTTATTGCCAACGGGGGCGGTTACAGCCTTGATTGGTGCGCCATGTCTATTGTGGCTGCTGAATAAGCAAAGCGGATCAAATACACAAAGGTTTCAACCTGACGCTGCTCCGCAGTTTTCTGAACAAGGTTTCTTCTCGGTATTTGCGATTGCCGTTTCCGTTTTAGTTTTGCTTGCGTTGTTATCTTTGTTTTTCGGACAAAGTCAATTTGGTTGGCAAATAAACGTTTCTGCTAGCGTATTAGATTTACGAATGCCAAGAATGTGGGTGGCGATGTTTGCTGGTTCAGCCCTGGCGTTGGCTGGTTGCATTATTCAGCGTATTACCGGCAACCCGATGTCGAGCCCTGAAGTGATTGGCATTAGTTCAGGCGCCGCGTTTGCTCTGGTATTTGGTGTGTTGGTGTTTGGTTCAATGACTCGGATTGAACAACTGCTATTAGGCAGCAGTGGTGCGTTATTTATCATGTTTATGGTGTGGTGGTTGAGTAAAAAGAGTCAGCTGTCGCCTGTGAAAATGTTACTGACGGGAGTGGCGTTAAGCGCTTTGCTTGATTCTTTAATTCGGATTTCTTTAGTGACGGGCAATGAGCAAGTAAAAGCATTATTAGCTTGGCTTTCAGGGTCGACTTATCTAGTGGCATGGTCAGATTCATGGTTATTAGTCATTGGCACGATGGTATTGGCAGGAGCTGTATTTCTATGTCATCGCTGGCTTGATTTAATGGCTTTAGGCAATACCACGGCGAGTGCATTGGGTTTGAATACTTATCGCGTTCGTCAGTGCTTAATGTTATTGGCTTCATTGTTAACTGCATTGGCCGTGATTGTGGTTGGCCCCTTAAGTTTTGTTGGTTTGTTAGCGCCACATATGGCGAAATCGATGGGGCAATATAGTGCCAAACACCAGATGCTACTGGCGTGTGTGATAGGCAGTAACATTATGCTGCTTGCCGATTGGCTCGGGCGTAATATCTGGTTTCCTTGGCAAGTACCTGCTGGGTTATTGGCATCACTGATTGGTGGTGGCTACTTTATCTATTTGCTAAGAAAGCAGGATTAAATCAGAAAAAGAATAAGGTTGAACATTCTATTCAACCAAAGGCTGTCGCTTGCCGTTACTTGGGTATATGGGGCAGTTACAGTACCGCGTTAAGTTGACCATAGAGTTGATCTCGCGGGATATCCGTTACTCATTATACGAATGCTTATCATTGGTATTTTGATTATCAATAATGAGGTTCTAATAAAGTAATGGATTTTCTATGGCGGAAATCGCTACGAAGAATGAATGAGCGTTTATTAATAAAAACAGTATAGAGAGACGAAGTTAAATGGAAATCAACACGTTAAAAGGACTCAACTTAACACCTGTCAGTTTGGTATTAGCAATCGCTGGTGTAGCAAGTTTTTCCGTTCAAGCTGAAGAGAAAAGCGCATCAATGGATACCGTGGTGGTGGTCGCCAGTACCGCGCCGAAAAGTATTAGCGATATTCCGGGTACGGTTTGGTATGTCGATTCAGATCGCATTGAAGAAGAAGCGCGTAGTGGTAAAAGTTTAGGGGATATTTTAGCTGCCACTATTCCTTCGTTAGACATTGGTAGCCAAGGCCGAACCAATACCTCACAAAACTTACGTGGTCGCTCTGCGTTAGTGATGATTGATGGTGTATCACTAAATTCATCTCGCTCGATTAGTCGCCAATTTGATTCTATCGACCCATTTAATATTGAACGAATTGAAGTGCTTTCCGGTGCGACATCGGTCTACGGGGCTGGGGCTACCGGTGGCGTGATTAATATTGTGACTAAAAAAGCCAGTGATCAAGGCTTGCACGCTGAAACTTACGTTGGTGGCGGCAGTGGTTTTAATAACGGTGAAGACTACGATGGAAAAATTGCCCAATCGATCAGTGGTGGTAATGAAAAAGCCCGAGGTCGAATTTCTGCGGTTTATCACGACACGGGAGCGAAATACGATGCTAATGGCGACATTATTGTGTCGGATATCACTCAAGGCTCTTTGCAATACAACACCGTCTTAGATTTGATGGCAACAGGGGAGCTGAATTTAACCGATACTCAAACCTTGTCTATTCTCGCTCAATATTATGATAGCCAACAAGATAGCCCTTATGGCATCGATTTTGGGGCAAACTTCGCAGGCTTACGAGATGAAAGCCAGATGAATGTTCGCAGCAAAGGCTATTCATCTGACCGCCAAGGTGGAACAGAGCGTTACATGGTGAATGTGAATTATCTCAATTCCGACTTTCTAAGCCAGCAACTCATGATCCAAGCGTCTTATCGTAAAGAGAAAATGTCGTTTATTCCTTTTATTTACGGTAGTTACATGGCGGCTTCAGAGCAGAACACAGAGGTGGTGAGCTTACGAATGGCGTTATTGAAAGAGTTTGGGCGATTTAACCTAACTTACGGCCTTGATGGTTATATCGATACTTTAGACAGCAGCCAAGATATTTTTGACCCAGCAACGAGCCTTGCCACTGGCGGGTTAGTTAATAATACCTATGCCACGATTGGTCGTTATCCAGGTACAGAAGTGTCGTCGGTGGCCGGTTTTGTTCAGGGTGAATTTAACATTACCGATGATTGGGTCGTCCAAGGTGGTTACCGCTATCAATACATTAATAATAAAATTGATGACTTTGTTGCCGCAGATGCTCAAGCGATGATTGCACTCGGTGGCGCGACGTCTGCCGACAGTGTGGAAGGTGGCAGTACCGATTACACGGTTGGGTTATTTAACTTAGGAACGATTTACCATATTAACAATATGAACCAAATCTGGGCGAACTTCTCCCAAGGTTTTGATCTCGCCGATCCCGCTAAATATTACGGCTATGGTACTTATCAGCCGCAAGCAAATGGCCACTTGAGCTTAACTGATAGCGTAAATGTATCGGACAGCGAATTAGAAGGCATGAAAACCAACAGTTTTGAAATTGGTATGCGTAACCAAGTAGGAGAATTTAGCATTCAAACTGCGGCGTATATTTCACTATCGGATAAAGTGACGTCTTACGATAAAAGTACCCTTGCCGTATTAGTCTCCGATTTCGATAAACGGGTTTATGGTTTAGAAACGGAGCTTAATTATTGGCTAACGTCTAACTTGCAAATCGGTGGCTTAGGGCATGTTGTGCGTAGTGAAGAAAAAAATGCCAATGGCGATTGGGTGAAATCGGCTGTCACGACAGCGAGCGCTTCAAAAGTAGGGGCATGGGTTGGTTGGTACGATGATATTTATGCCTTACGCCTACAAAGTAACACCATGTTTGATTTGAGCGATGACTCGGATAACGAACTTGATGGTTACACGACGGTTGATTTAACAACGTCAGTGAAATTACCAGTAGGTAGCTTAGGTTTTGGTATTCAGAACTTACTTAATGAAGATTACACTACCGTTTGGGGGCAACGTGCTCAAATATATTACGGTGGTTCAGCTCCAGCTTCTGCGTTTGACTATAAAGGCCAAGGACGAACTTATATGCTGAGCTATCAGGTTAAATACTAATTGTTAAAATTTTAGTATCACAATATTGATAGAAACCTATATAAAAACAGGCACATCGAGTGTCTGTTTTTTTTCGTAATACATTTTTTATGCAAATTCCTTTCTCTGAACCATACTGAAATTATGACGGTTTTATTATTCAACCTTTTATGCCCCGTACCATGCTGGGTATAGGTCAATCGAAATCAGTAGTCACAGTCTTAACAATGACACTTTTCAGTTAAGTTTATCGTTTATAACAATGGCTCGATTGTTGCTTAACTCATCACACTATAAGTCTTGAATATCTACTTATTTGGATTGGCCTTAGCATTTTGGAGTGTGAATTCCAAGTGTGGGGGATGTGATGATTCACGGTTTGTGGTGGCTCGTTGTCTATTTTTGTTTATAACGCAACGTGCCATTTCAAACCAAGTGCTGTTTTTGGCAAAGAGGAATGGATATGCAACGAGTGGTATTTAAGTTTTCGTTGGAAGAGTACCAACAACGCTTACTTAAAGTCCGTCAATCGATGGAAGAGAATGAGTTGGATTTATTGATCATTCATGATCCTTCCAATATGGCATGGTTAACTGGATACGATGGTTGGTCGTTTTATGTCCCTCAATGTGTAGTGGTATCAACCAGTGGTGAACCGATTTGGTTTGGTCGTTATCTAGATGCTAACGGCGCATTCCGTACGGTTTACATGGCTGCTGAGAACGTCTTTTATTACCCAGATTATTATGTGATGAACCCTCAATTACACCCGATGGAATATTTGGTGAAAGCCGTTCTTGCGCCTAAATTATGGGATCGTGGTCGTATTGGGGTGGAAAAAGACAATTATTACTTTAGTGCCACAGCGTTTGAATGGTTAAGAGATAGCCTGCCCAATGCTCAGCTACTCGATGCAACCGGTTTGGTGAACTGGTGCCGAGCAATAAAGTCGGATCAAGAGCTGTTGTATATGTATCACGCGGCGCGCATTGTCGAAAACATGCACCGAGTCGCGTTTGAGATGATAGAGCCCGGATTGCCTAAGCATCATTTGGTGGCGGAGATCAATCGTCAAGCGGTACTTGGTTATGAAGGACACTTTGGCGACTATGCTTCGATTGTGCCGATGCTTCCATCTGGTGCAGATGCCTCCGCACCGCACTTAACATGGGATGATCAGCCGTTTAATAAAGGGGAAGGTACCTTCATTGAGATGGCGGGGGTGCATCGCCGTTATCATTGCCCCTTATCTCGTACGATATTTTTAGGGGAACCCGATGATGAGTTTAAACGCGCTGATGAAGCATTAACCATTGCTTTAGAAGCGGCGATGGATGTTGCGAAACCGGGTAATACTTGCGCCGATGTCGCGAATGTTCTGCAAACCATATTAGATAAAGCTGGCTTTGACCGAGCCGGTGCGCGTTGTGGGTATCCGATAGGCTTGAGTTACCCACCGGATTGGGGAGAGCGGACGATGAGTTTTCGTCGTGAAGATCAAACCGTTCTACAAGAAGGGATGACTTTCCATTTAATGCCCGGACTTTGGTTTGATAATTGGGGGCTTGAAACAACAGAGAGTATTGTGATTACCTCATTTGGTGCTCAAGCCTTGTGTGATTATCCACGGCACCTGTTTATCAAGCACTAGGCTGGATTTAATCGATTGGAGGTGTGATGCAGCTAGATCAGTACGATATGAAAATACTGCAAATCTTGCAGGAAAATGGGCGCATAACCAAATCGCAATTAGCGGATGAAATTCATCTATCCGTCAGCCCATGTTGGGAGCGGGTGAAGAAGTTGGAAAAAGCCGGCATCATTGAAGGCTATGGCGCGCGCGTCAATATTAATCAGATATTAAAACGAACGTCGGTATTGGTTGAAGTGTCATTGAAGGAACACCGCTCTCAAGCCTTCAAACGCTTTGAATCGTTAATGTGTCAAACACCGGAAGTGACGGATTGTTATGCAACCGGTGGTGGTGTGGATTACATCATTAAGATACAGGCTCAAGATATTGATCAATACCAGCGATTGATGGATATATGGCTGGATTCTGATCTCGGTATTGAGCGTTATTTCACTTATATCGTGACGAAAACCATCAAGCAAAACGCGACATCAGTGGAAAGTCATTATTAATAGGATGCTAGCGATGTAAGGTCACCAGAAAAAATAACGATATTCTGGTGACTCAACAGAAAAAACACACACTTCCCCCATCCATCTTCAAAAACATTCTCCTGCGGCTTTTTTTATCCTTTAACTATGAGATTGATTATGTCACCACGCATGTTAAGTGGGGCTCATAGAACGGGAGGTTGTCATGGGATTTGCTGAACGCGATATTCATTCAATAAACGATTCGATGAATCATCATTCTGGTTATCACACCAATAACAGTGACTATAAAGCATCGCATGAAATGATGACGTTGCTTGATGATGTTCGTTTGGTGAGAAACCACGCCTATATCAATGGTAAATGGCAATGTGGTGAGCATTTCCATGCGGTTGAAAATCCAGCGAATAATCAAACCATCGGCTACATCAGCATGCTTAGTGAACAGCAAATTGATGATGCGATTGAGTCGGCGGATCAAGCGTTTCACCCATGGCGAAAATTGAGTGTCGATCAGCGCGCTGAGTATTTGATGAACTGGTATTACGCCATTTTAGAATCAAAACAAGATCTCGCGCATTTGATGGTGGTGGAACAAGGCAAAACGCTCGCTGAAGCACTTGGTGAGATTGAGTATGGGGCCTCGTTTGTTCGCTGGTTTGCCGAAGAAGCGCGTCGCAGTTATGGACAAACCATTCCAAGTCATATTCAAAATGCGCAACTTTCAACGTTAAGAGAGCCGATTGGCGTTGCCGCATTAATTACCCCCTGGAATTTTCCCAATGCCATGATCACTCGTAAAGCAGCCGCCGCTCTTGCGATTGGTTGCCCTGTGGTAATTAAACCGGCCAGTGACACGCCATTTTCCGCGTTGGCATTAGCTGAATTGGTTGATCGTTGTGGTTTTCCTGCTGGGGTTTTTAATGTGGTCACCGGTGATGCGGCGATGATCTCCAAACAATTATGTTCAGCGACTCAAGTGAAGGCGTTGTCATTTACCGGTTCGACAGCGGTAGGAAAGCGATTACTCAAGCAAGCGGCTGAAACCGTTAAAAAATGCAGCATGGAGTTAGGCGGTAATGCACCGTTTATTGTGTTGGATGATATGGATATTGAGCAGGCTGTTGACGCTGCCATTGATGCGAAATTTCAAACGTCGGGACAAGACTGTTTAGCGGCCAATCGCATCTTTGTGCCACGTCGTCACTATGAAGCATTCTTGACCAAGTTTGCCGAATCAATGAAGCAGATCGTTGTCGGTAATGGGCTGGATCCTAAAGTCACTCTTGGGCCGCTTATTTCCGTTAATGCGGCTAAAAACGCGACTCGCCTTGTCAATGATGCTATTGAGAAAGGCGCGCGTGTTATTGCCCAATATCAAGGGCATTTATCTGGACCTAACTTTTTTGCCCCGACCTTACTGGCCGATGTGACTCCGGACATGGCGGTGTATCGAGAGGAGAATTTTTGCCCAATCGCAGGGGTGTTGCCTTATGACGACTTAGAGCAAGTGATCGACATGAGTAATGAGACTGAATATGGCTTAGCGGCTTATGTATATGGTCACAATATTCATGATATTTGGCGCTGTATGCGAGGGTTGGAGTTTGGCATGGTGAGTGTTAATTCCGTCAAGATGACCGGTGGACCCATTCCATTTGGCGGCGTTAAACAATCGGGTCTCGGACGAGAAGGAAGTTGCCACGGCTTTGATGAATTCAGTGAGATTAAATATTGCTGCTTAGGGCAACTGCCAACGGCGAGTGGTTCTTGACATACCCGCCGTAGTTGAAGCTGCAGCTTTGTTAACGGCGATCACTCACCCCAATCATTTAGACAAGCTAATCATGGGGCTTCATTCACTTGTCGCCTCGCTGCAACTCTAATTACTTTGGGTATATACCCACTGAATTGATGAGTGAATTGAAAGGAGAAAAGAGATGACTAAATCAACCGAACAACTTTTAAAAACCGACCGCGAAAGCATTTTTCACTCTTCCACCCACTTAAAGCAATACGCAGCGGGAGAGTTACCTGGTCGTATCATCACAGGGGCCAAAGGGCTAAAGATCACCGACTCACAGGGCATTGAATTACTGGATGGGTTTGCCGGTTTATATTGCGTCAACATTGGTTATGGACGTGAGGAAATGGCCGATGCTATTTATGAACAGGCGAAGAAACTGGCGTATTATCATACCTATGTAGGTCACACCAATGAGGCACTGATAGAGCTTTCTGATCGGATTTTAAAAATGGCGCCACAGGGTATGAGCAAGGTGTACTACGGTTTATCGGGCAGTGACGCGAATGAAACACAGCTTAAATTGGTGTGGTATTACAATAATGCTCGAGGAAAGCCTGAGAAGAAAAAAGTCATCTCCCGTGAGCGTGGTTATCATGGTTCCAGTATTGCGTCTGGTTCTATGACTGGATTGCCGATTTTTCATGCGCATTTTGATCTGCCGCTTGAGCGTATTAAACACACGATGTCGCCTTATTATTATCGCCGTGAAGTGGATAATATGAGTGAAGAGGAGTTCTCTCAATTATGTGCCGATCAACTTGAAGCTCAGATTCTAAAAGAAGACCCCGATACCGTCGCCGCTATGATTGCCGAGCCAGTCTTAGGTACAGGGGGAATCGTTCCGCCGCCAAGTGGTTATTGGCCTGCAATTCGTAAAGTGCTCGATAAATACGATATTTTATTGATTGCCGATGAAGTCGTGTGTGGCTTTGGTCGCTTGGGGGTGAACTTTGGCTCGGATTTATATCAAATGAAACCGGATCTTATGACGGTCGCCAAAGGGCTTACTTCGGCTTATCTGCCATTATCGGGTGTGATTATTGGCGAAAAAGTGTGGTCGGTTTTAGAAGATGGAACTGACCAATGGGGGGCGATTGGTCATGGTTATACCTATTCGGGACATCCAATGGGAGCCGCCGCCGCGTTATGTAATTTGAATATTATTGAACGCGAAGGGCTGGTGGAAAATAGTCGAGTGGTTGGGCAATATCTGCAACAACAAATGCACGCTAAATTTGCCGACCATCCGATGGTGGGTGACACCCGTGGTGTAGGTATGTTGCATGGTTTGGAGTTTTCATCAGATAAATATCACCGTACTCAATTTGATCCTAGCTTAAAGGTTGGGCCACAAGTTGCGGCAGCTTGTTTAGAGCGAGGATTGATTGCTAGAGCGATGCCACATGGGGATATTTTAGGGTTTGCTCCGCCATTAGTCGCCACAACCAGTGATGTTGATCAAATGGTTGAGATCACCGAACAGGCGGTCAATCAGGTGATGGATTCTTTAGTGAAACAAAAATTGTGGTACTAGGGTTTTTGAACTTAGTCGGTTAAATTCCGTACGAAACAAAAGCATTTCTTTTCGCTTATTGATTAACGAGAAGAAATGCTTTTTTACGAAAATAATATTATTTCATTTTGATTGAAAGCTTCGCTTTCTCATGAGTTGAGCTTTCATTAGTTTGTTGTGTATTTGGGTTATGTATTGTGTCCGGTTCTGGCGAAACAGAATGCATATGCAGCGTTTGTGTCGGAAATGCCACATCGGCACCATGTTTATGCACAATCTTTAGCGCTTGCAATAAAACATCTTGTTTGACTTCATGAAAGCGTACCCAAGCAACGGTTTTAGTGAAAGCATAAATAAAGAAATTCAATGATGACTGACCAAAGGTATTGAAGTTAACGATAATGGTTTGGCGAGAGTCAATATCAGGGTGATTGGTCACCATTTCGCGGACGTCTTTAATGATCGCATCGACTTTATGTGCATCATCGTAGCGTAAGCCAATGATTTCATTGATTTGTCGGTTGTGCATTCGTGATGGGTTTTCTACCACAATATTGCTAAAAATCGCATTAGGCACGTATAAAGGACGTTTATCAAAGGTTCTGATTATCGTCATGCGCCAGCCAATTTTTTCAACCGTTCCTTCGATATTTCTATCTGGTGAGCGAATCCAGTCTCCGACTTTAAAAGGACGATCTAGGTAGACCATCATTCCACCAAAGAAATTTGATAGCAGATCTTTGGCTGCTAGACCAACAATTAAACCACCGACACCACCAAACGTTAGCAAACCAGAAAGACTTAAGCCTAAAGTTTGCATGACAGTCATTGCGCCGATAACAAAGATAATAGAGCGAACGACTTTAGACAGAGCGTGAACGGTGGTTTCATCCCGTTTATTATTACGCAATACGACTAATTCGACATTGCTGACGAGTCTGAATAAGGTCCAAACTATCAAGCAAATACACATTAGAATTTGGACAGTGTAAATCCAGCTAATTGAACGATCTAATAAATCTTCGAGTAAAACACCAATACCTATCAGCATTGGCCAACACCATATTAAGGTACTAACAGGTGCTTGTAATGAGTGAACGATGACATCGTCCCACTGTAAAGCCGTGCGATCAGTAATACTGATAAGGCGAGAGTATACAAAGCGCCAAATTAACCAAACGACGAAACTGAACAGACCAATGGCAATTAAATCGGTCGCCCAATTATAAGAATGTTCTGTGAGAAAATTATAAATGCTATCGAAAAATGCTTTCAAAATGGCGGCCTGTGAAACGATGACTAATGGTTGGTTACGCTAACAAATATTCTCGTTTATTCCCACTTTTATCATTAATAGCATCAATCTTTCTTTTATTTCAAAGAGTGCTATCTATTGATTGGCTTAATGCGGTACAAAATATAAACATTTTAATGATGAGTTATTAAAAAATTAAGCGAGGTCAAGCACGGTTTACGTTTTTGATTAATAATAAGTTGGTGTTTAAAGAAATAATTGGTAGTGTTTGCCGATCTTTTTCATTATTTTCAGCTGTGCTTACTGTTCAGTGATTTGAAAGGCTATATCAAAATATGAAATCTTCAATTAAACAATTTGCAGTTATTGGATTAGGACGCTTCGGGCGCTCAGTCTGTGAAGAATTATGTGATGCGGGTGCGGAAGTCCTGGCGATCGATATCAATGAAGAGAGAGTGAAAAATGTTTCCTCGATCGCGACGAATGCGATTGTAGCGAATTGTGCCAATGAAGAAACCGCTCAAGAATTAAAGCTTGAAGAATACGATATGGTGATGGTGGCAATTGGTTCTGATGTTAATGCGAGCATTCTCACCACTTTAGTGGTTAAAGAGTTGGGTGCAAAAAATGTTTGGGTGAAAGCGAACGATAAATTCCACGCTAAGATTTTACAGAAGATTGGTGCGGATCATGTGATTTTACCTGAAAGAGATATGGGCATTCGTGTCGCACGTAAAATGTTAGATCGACGCGTGTTTGATTTTCATGATATCGGCAGTGGCTTAGCGATCAGTGAAATTGTGATTGCGCTTAAAAATATGGGCAAGAAATTGGGTGATTTATCTTTGTGTAAAGACCCTGAAATGAAAGTGCTTGCGATTAAACGTGGTTCGGAAATTATTGATTCACCTGAGTACGACACTGCGCTTGAAATGGGCGATATTCTGTTCATTATTGGGCCACAAGAATCGATGGTTCATCGAATGAAGTCTATGTAATGGGTCGACCATGAAACTATTAGAAACTCGAGGTTCAGTATTCACCATTAAACAAGATGGTGAAAAGAAAGGTTGGTCTGAACCGAAAATTATACTAGGCAGTTTCCTTTCGATTTTAGTGCCAGCGGCAATATTACTGACGTTACCCATTTTTTCTGTATCCGGTTTGTCATTCACTGATGCGCTATTCACCGCTACTTCCGCAATTAGTGTAACCGGTCTAGGGGTGGTTGATACTGGGCAGCATTTTACGATTGAAGGCCAAATATTGCTGTTATTGTTGATGCAAATTGGTGGTTTGGGACAAATGACCTTATCGGCCGTTTTGTTGTATATTTTCGGTGTTCGTCTCAGCTTAAAGCAACAAGCGGTTGCGAAAGAAGCACTGGGGCAAGATAAAAATGTTAACCTCAAAAAGTTGGTGATTAAGATTATTATCTTTGCTTGCGTCGCGGAATTAATTGGCATGGCCATATTGGCCTTTACCTGGGTTCCGGAAATGGGATGGGGAAAAGGCTTATACTATTCTTTATTTCATGCCGTATCCGCTTTTAATAACGCAGGCTTTTCATTGTTTTCCGATAGTATCATGGGTTATGTGGGCAATCCGGCGTTAGTGATTCCACTTGCGGGTTTATTTATTATTGGCGGTATTGGTTTTACTGTTATTACCGATGTGAGTGCGAATTGGCGCCGTGGGTTTCGTGGTTTTAATTTGCATACCAAGATTATGTTAACGGCAACGCCAGCGTTATTGTTGTTTGGTACCGTTATGTTGTGGTTGTTGGAGCGTAATAACCCTGCCACCATGGGACATTTGTCGGAAGGCAGTCAGTGGTTAGCGGCGTTTTTCCAATCTGCGACGGCGCGTACAGCTGGTTTTAATAGTGTTGATATTAGCCAATTGACGCAGCCAGCCTTGCTTATCATGATCGTATTAATGTTGATCGGGGCAGGCTCGGCTTCTACTGGTGGCGGTATCAAGGTATCAACGTTTGTTGTCGCTATTGTTGCTACTTGGTCTTTTTTAAGACAAAAACAACATGCGGTGATCTTCCGCAGAACGGTTAGTTGGCCAAAAGTGACGCGAGCATTAGCGATTATTGTGGTGAGCGGTATTATTTTAACGGCATCGATGTTTTTATTAATGCTTACCGAAAAAGCCAGTTTTAGTGTGGTGATGTTTGAAACTATTTCAGCATTTGCAACCGTAGGTGTATCAGCAGGGTTGACGGCTGAATTGTCTGAACCCGGTAAATACATTATGGTTGTGATTATGATTATTGGTCGTATCGGTCCTTTGACATTGGCCTATATGTTGGCAAAACCAAAGCCAACTTTATTGAAATATCCAGAAGATAACGTCCTTACTGGTTAATCATTATTTAGAGCAGTTCCTTATTGGATTTGGTATTAATTTGAAATGATGTGTGAAAGCGAGTCAATAGGGTGCTCGCTTCAACGTATAAATAACGAGGTTTAGATGCGCACAATTGGTAATATTTTATGGTTCTTACTCGGTGGCGTGTTCATGGGGTTATTTTGGTGGTTAGCCGGCTTGATTTGTATTGTGAGCATTATTTGCATTCCTTGGGCTAAATCTTGTTTTGTTATTGGAACATTTACTTTCTTTCCATTTGGTAAAGAAGCCGTAAAACGGAACGAATTAACGTTTAAAGACGATATTGGTACTGGTTTTTTAGGTTTACTAGGAAATGTCGTTTGGTTTCTGTTTGCAGGTGTTTGGCTTGCTATAGGCCATCTAACCTCAGCATTAGCTTGTTTTGTAACGATCATCGGTATTCCATTTGGAATTCAACATATTAAATTAGCGGTGATCTCACTTGCGCCAATTGGCCAAACAATCATTAAAAAGTATTAATACGTCTTTGATATTATTGGAAGAAGAAAGATGCAAGCACAAGTAAAATGGGTAGAAGGTTTTCAATTCATTGGTGAATCACAGTCTGGTCACTCTGTTGTGATGGATGGCAATGGCGGTAAAGCTGCGCCAAGTCCAATGGAAATTGGCGGGTAGAGCTGAAATTTAACATTTTAGATACATTTCTCCCTGCGTTTCTATCTATCCTTGCTCCTTCTTAAGTTAAACCCTATCAACATTCCAAGTTGTTTCAGATTAATTTTGAAACTTAATCTGTGGTTGAAATTGTGTTCTCTAACAAAGTAAAGAATATCAACTACGTATATAGTGGGAATTTGGTTGAAAGTGCCTTAATTTTCCAATGATTTAGGTTATTTCAAATCAATATAACTAATGAGTTCAATTCCCAGTTGGTATAGGCAGAATATGATTACACAAATAAACCTTGGTGATGTAGCAAGTTATCGAAACACAACATCGCTCAATACAGACAAGAAAGTGAACATAATCTATGGCTTAAACGGGGCGGGGAAAAGCACTTTCTCTAACTACTTTTACAAACCATGTGACGGAAAATACCACAAATGTTCGCATACTGATGATGGTTCAAAAGTTCTTGTTTATAATCAGGGATTTATAAGAGATAACTTTTACACAGAAGACACAATTAATGGAATATTCAGTCTTTCAAAAGAGAATAAGGTAGCCAAAGAAAAGATTGAACAAATAGCGAAAGAACTTGATCAAAAAAACATCGACAGTGAAAAGTATCGAGATAAGATCCAGAAGCAAAAAGGTGATATATCTAAAGCCAAAGAAAAAGCACAAAAGGTCGTTTGGGATATCAAGAAAAACTACTCTGGTGGTGATCGAGTTCTTGAGTTTTGTCTCTCAGGTTTAATGGGTAAGAAAGAAACACTATTTGAGCATTTAGCTTCTATACCTTTAGCTTCCGTGAAGCCTAAGAAAACGATTGACCAGCTCAAAGAAGACGTTGCCGCTATAAATGGCGATAAAGCTACCACTCATTCCGTTTTACCCAAAATCACTTTATCTGAACTATCAGTAGAAGATATAGAACTACTGAACGAGGTCATTGTAGGTAATGAAGATAGTGCTGTTGCAAAGCTGATCACAGAGTTAAACAACTCCGATTGGGTAAGTGATGGGCTTCAATATCTCGACAACATCGAGGATGATACATGTCCTTTTTGCCAATCCAAAACGATTACAGCCGATTTAATAAAGCAGATTAGAGATTACTTTGATGAATCTTATGAAGAAAGTAAAACAAAAATCAGCAATATCCTCATCAAATACAAAAAAATAGTCGATTCCTTTACTGACTTAGAAACATACAAAATTACTCCATTTGCAGCCGATAAGTTGGCTGAGATGACAGAATCACATTCGTCAATACATGAAATACTAAACTCGAACTTACGCAAGATTGAACAAAAAGAACACACTCCAAGCATTAAGGTTGAATTGGAAGGCTTTAGTGCGCATGTAACATCATTCAACCAGTATGTAGAACAGGTAAACCAAAGCATTGGTGCTCATAATCAAAGAATTGCCAATTCAAGTAATGAATTACAGAAAATTAAAAATGAGTTCTGGCAGATTGTTCGTTGGGAGTACGATCAGACGATCAAGAGCTTTGATACCATTGAAAGCGATGGTAATGCAGAAATTAAAAAACTAACGGCAAGTAAAAATACTGTAGATTCTGAGATTGTAAGTCTGGAAGAAGATCGAGTTAAGTATCAGAAACAAACGATAAGTATCGAAGAATCAATAATTAATATCAACAAAGGTCTTTCTGATATTGGCATAACTGACTTTTATATTGAGAGTTGTGGAGATGAACTGTATCGCCTTGTAAGGTCTGGTTCTGAAGGTTCAATCTTTTTATCGTTGTCAGAAGGTGAAAAGATGATTATAAGCTTTTTGTACTTCAGAGAACTGTTTCGTGGCAAACAAACAGCAGATGAAGCTCATGTTAAGAAAATTGCTGTGATTGACGATCCAGTATCAAGCCTTTCTCATATATTTGTTTATAACATCGGTCAGCTCATCAAAAATGACTTCTTCAATTCAAAAAACTTGGAACAAGTTTTTGTGCTGACGCATAGCTTGTATTTTTTCTATGAGCTGGTGGACGCAAATCATAAACGAAGAAAAGCAAATCAATCGTTATTCAGATTGTCTAAGAATATGAAAGGCACGACTATCGACACCATGAATTACGAAGAAGTGCAGAATGACTATCAATCGTACTGGTCTGTGATAAATGACGAAAATCAACCACCTGCATTGATTGCAAACTGTATGCGCAACGTGGTGGAGTATTTCTTCAACTTCGTTCAAAAGTCAGATCTAAGCAACGTGATGCAAAAACCTGAGCTTCAAGAAGTCAAATATCAAGCGTTCATTAGATACATAAACCGTGAATCACATTCACTTGGACAGAATATCTTTGACTTCAAAGAGTTTGATTATGGGGCGTTTAGAGATGGACTTAAGTTCATTTTCGAAGATACAGGTTACAGTGATCACTACCAGAAAATGTCTCAGATATAAATATGATAAATAGCCACTCAGTCGAGTGGCTATATTGTAGATAAGAATAAGCTAAAGGTAGGTAGTTAAAATTTCTTCTATGGTAGATCAAGCGTAGAAGCTACCATTTGCCTTAGCTTCAATCGACTTAACATTATCTATTAAATCTTCGAATGAATAGGGCAGTTCAGCTTTAGGGAACATATCAGCCATGCTTTCCCAATCCTGTTTATACTTATCCGTCATGTCTTGATTCTGAGGGACAAGCATTAACGGTCCCTTCAAAGCTGATGAGCATGAATCAGCGTGCCATTTGTAGTAGACATCGCAAAAGTTAACCACAACTTCGAACAAAGCTCTATTTGTACACCATTCTGGGAATTTCGAATCAATTTCGACAATATCATAAAGATGTCGAGCATGTTTATCAGCTAAGGACTCTTTCACATGGTTCGTGTGTATTGCGAACATCTTTTCTAAAATTGTTCTTTCAGGAGACAAGGTTAAAACATCAAAACCATCATCTAAAAGATCTGGTATAGCCTCGCCCAACATATGATTAATCTCAATCAATTTGTCAGGCTGATTATCAGAACGCCCACCAGTTTCGAGCAAAACTCTTTGTTGAGCAGAACTTCCATATTCATCCTCGTTTAGAGCTTTAGGATAGTATATGGCGATGTTGAGTGGTGCATCAGATTCAATCTCAATTTTGACTCCTGTATCCAGAGCTTGTAAATGTTCAGTAAGTTGGTCAATGAGCTGTTGCTTTATTAACTCTTCAGCTTTTGTATCGATTGCTATAGCTGCGGTTTGTCTGGCTTTCCTACCGGTTACTTCCTCTAAGTCAATAGGTTTACACTCAAGAAGGTTTAAAGAAAAAGATAGGTCTATATCTTCAGACATTCTATTGATTAGGCTGTAACCTTTAGAAAGACTCGTTCCACCTTTAAAGAGAAATGGCTTATCACATTTCTCAGAAAAAGTAGGTGCAATCTTAGTGTAGAGAATGTTTAAAGTCTGTGTAACCCAATAATCTTTTTCAATTATGTACGCAGGAAGTTTACTTACATGCTGCTCTTCTGCTGCCAATAATGCTTCACGTTTCTCAGAAGCAGATAGCTCTAAATATTTGCTCAATTTAACATCCTAATTCAATTTTTGCCCAATTCATTGATGGCGGAAGAGCTTGCAAGAATTTTTCTCTAACATTACTGCTCAACGTTTTGTTAAAACGTGAAATGTACTTACTTCTATAATCAGAGAATCGATCCTTGCCTATGTAATGTAGTGCACTCCAAAAAATAAAAGCCTGTTTTTTCTGTGCTTTATCACTGACTTTTAGGTGCTTCGAAAAATGATCAAGTGCTTTACTATATTCAATTTTGATATTGACGGACTTAAGATCAGCTCTGATACGCTCTGTCATTAAATAACTCCTGACCATTGGGAGTTGCGTAGATAAGCCTAAAGAGTTCACTGCAGCTGCACCTGACACTACATATTCAGCATGTTTTTTTCTGCTGAGTGCTTTGATGAGTTCTTGTGTATCAACAGGCAGAGTACCAAAACGGCTCTTTTGGGGCTTGTAATAGACTCCACGAGATAGACGTTTGACTAATTTCATTTCAACGCAGCGACTGAACGCAGTGACTGCAGCTCGGTTTGATTCAAGACTTGAACTTTTCATGAAATCATCAAGCGTAAAAACACGACCATATCGCTGATGCATTATATAACTGGTCACTTGCTGAGATACTGACATAAAAACCTCCTCAATTACTTAGATGAGTATACTAATTTTGTGACCTATTGACACCTATGATGCATCATAAAATGTAACCTATTGACACTAAGTGGTCTGTATCGACAGATTTACACATTGAAAACTAAGCAAGTTCATGACCACATCGCCCACAAACAGTAAGTCTACCAACTTTCTTCGGTTTTCCTATGTTCATGCATTTTCTGCATATCAAGGTTCCATTCAATGACTTGGCAGAAGAGGGGATTTGGGAAAGATGTTTACTTCTATGAGCCTTCTCTTTGTAATGATTTGGAGTCTGAAAGTGAGAGTATGATCGTGCAAGTTTATCCAGTCGTTTCTGTTCTTCTCGTTCTTGTCTCAGTGCTTCTTGTTTAGCTCTTTCTCTTGCTTCTTGTTCGAGGTGTTGCCTACGCTTTTCGTCGTTTATATTGTTGATGACTTCTGCTCTAAGAGCATCAGTATCGACAAAATATGTTTTCTTATTTAACTCATCAAAGTTGAGCATTGAGAAGTCAACGAGTTCATGAACCCACTTATGAGAAATGTTTAAGTCTTCGGTCATAAATGGTTGACGGTAGTAGCATTTTAAAACAAGTTTTCCATTCAAATCTGACTCATGTTTTGCTTCGTTATCCAACACAAAAACATTGGCTTTGTTGGCATAAGCGATATCAAGAGTCGTAAACTTCTCAGCGTCAAAATCAAGGAACACCCACGTAATATAGGCATCATTTTCCTTGTAAAACTGCTCACGACTAATAATGACATCGAGAAAGGTTGTTGATACTTGAAGTTCAAAAACAACCTCACGCGAGTCTTTGAGCAACGTTGCTGAGATATCAGGTCTGCGCCAGCGTTTGGCTATGCCAGTTGGATGTTTTTCTCTGAACGTCTTTTCAACATGAACATCACTGTGAAACAGGCTATCCGCTCTTAGGTATTGGGCTATAGTTTCTTTCCCTTCCCGATGAAGCCGACCTTCCTTTTGACCGTTATACTTCATAGCGAGGATTTCCTCGGCTGTAAGGTTTGTAGTGGTCTTAATTGGGCAATCTTCAGAGTCTTTTACATGAGCGAAGTATTTAGTTCTTTGAGGTGTGCCTTTCAATAAAACAGGTTGAAAGCAGACATTACACAGTACAACAGGGGTGGTTTTTCGATTTTTAGCAATATCAGTTCGTAACTCGAACAGTATCTTTTCGTCAGTAGTATCTAAAAACTCATTAGCATCAATAACTTTACTTTCTTCTGTCATGAAAACATAAGTCATGTTTCTCATACTCAATACCCCCACAGACTGTGACTACAAATTCATTATGCAACAAAGGGATACTGTCTAAATGAACATGATTTGATTTTGTGATGCATCACAACATAGCAAAAGAATTTTCGCTGCCCAGTTATCTTCCAAGTTTGCTGAAAAGGTGCACAATGTATATGTCTTATTGGTTTATAACGAGAACAGTAAAGGAGTAGTTCAGTGCGTAAGGTGCAATACTACATCCCTATATTTTTTTATAATCAATGGCAAGAAGATCTGTTATCTGATTGAATATCATAGGTGTGTAGAGCTTCGTTCATTATCGAAAAATAATAGAAATTAGCCATCTCTGGTTAATTTAAAGAAGTCATGAATTTGCTTCTAACCGTCATTCCGCAGCCAATTTCAGAATTAAAACAATGTGATCCAGTGATCGTTTACAAATGTTAGTGCGACAGACCTCTTGACCGCGATCCCCAGTTTTGATCTATTACTGTTATTTAACGGTCACTTTATTATGTCTGCTGCTCAACCTGTCATTAAACGCCTAGATCACTTAGGGCTGATCGCTGCTTTCTGCCATGAAATCGGTTTACCTGGTATTATTGATCGCATCATTCCCAAGTACTCGGATCATAACGTTTCACATGGCGATGCGGTCTTGGCGATGATTCTCAATGGTCTTGGCTTTCACAGCAGAACGCTGCATATGTTTTCTGACTTCTTCGAGACGAAGCCTGTTGCCAAGTTGCTTGCTAAAGATATTGAAGCTCACCATTTAACGGACGATGTACTCGGACGCACGTTAGATGCTTTATATGAAGCAGATGTCTCCGCACTTTATCAAGCGATTGCAGAGCATGTCGTTGATAAGCTAGGACTTAAAACAGACTCTGTACACCTTGATATCACTAGCTTCCATGTCGATGGTGAATACGCCCAGGACGAAGATCTTAATGCCATCAAGCTGGTAAAAGGCTACAGCCGAGACCACCGTCCAGAGCTAAATCAAGTGGTCCTTGAGTTGATTTGCGAAAATCAAGCTGGCCTGCCTGTTTACATGCAAGCGCTTAGTGGTAACACCAATGATGCTAAGGCATTCTCAGAAGTCACTAAACGGCATATTCATTGCCTGAAGGCAGCTCAAAACAGTCGCTACTTCATCGCCGATGCCGCTTTATACACCGAAGAGAGCATTCGTTCACTGGATGAGCAACAACAGAAGTTTATTACGCGTGTTCCAATGACCATTAAATCAGCCAAAGAGGCCTTAATGAACCTTGAGCCAGAGCAGCTGAGCCATATCGGCAATGGCTACTCGGGTTGTTGGATTGACGCTGATTATGGCTCGGTATCTCAGAAGTGGCTGTTGATTCATAGTGAACAAGCAACCAAGCGAGAACAGGTAACGTTTTATAAGAACTTAGACAAAAATATCACCAAAGAGCTGAAAGCGCTGGGACAACTAAAGAAAAAGCAGTTTGCTTGCGCAGTGGATGCCGAGCAAGCAATGAGCGACTTCGCCAACCAGTGTCATTTGCTTGGCTTCGCGCAATCAACCATCGTTAAAGAGCCAATTTATTCAGGTCGTGGTCGGCCGAAGAAAGATGAAAAGCCGACGGGATACCACTATTTGATAGATGCTACGCCTTATACCGATCTAGAAAAGGTGAAACTGGCCAAGCTTAAAGTAGGTATGTTTATTCTCGCCACCAACGATACTGACAACACCGACCTAACAATGGTTGCATTGCTTGAACATTACAAGTCTCAGCAAAAGGTCGAGCGCGGCTTTCGCTTTTTGAAAAGCCCTGAGTTCTTAACATCATCAATTTTCCTGAAGAAACCTCAGCGAATCGAGGCACTACTGATGATCATGACGCTGAGCCTACTCGTCTACGCAAGCTTAGAGCACAAAATCCGAGAGAGTCTCACTAAGACCGAGGAATTCTTTCCTAGCATGGTAAAGAACAAGACGACAACTAAACCGACGGCACGTTGGGTATTCTTAAAATTCGAAGGTATCGACACACTCGAATTTGGCGGCCAAAGCTTCATAACGGGTGTTCAAGAGCATCAGACTCGGCTGCTTAAGCTTCTTGGTGTTCTGTATGAAGCAGTTTATTCCTAAATTGGCTGCGGAATCTCGGTTCTAATGTTAAAATGATAACTATCATTATGTGTTGTAGGTTCAGGCAAGATGAAAGCAGAAGTAACGTGGATTGAAGATCTAAAATTCGTTGGTAAAGTTGATAAAAACGAGAAATTACCTTTGGCGCAGGCGATAGTACAATTGTTTCATCAATGGAGATCGTTACTCTTTAGTAATTTAACATAGGCTTGTTAATGTTGTATTTCAAAAAGTGATTGCAGTTACAGTAAGATCATCGTTTATCTAATCGTGCTACTCAGATTTTTCTAAGTAGCACTCTACCGTAATCAGAACTCAAGCGTATGAGAGCCTTTTTCATAAAAAGGACCTACACACATTGTTGTACCTTCTAATTCGCTGGCGATCATAGAAGTGGTATATATCAACTGGAAGTCATTTTTGATGGTATTACATACCTCGACCATTTGGCGTTGAAAGTTCTGACTTCGCTCAACAACCATTCCTTTATCCTCTATATTATCCATGAGGATTAGGTTAGGAAAGCGAGAGTAAGAATCATCGGCAGATTGAGAGAATATGGAGAATCTTATACTGTTCTTCAGCACTACCATTGAACTTGCAGAAAATTTGTTTCTTCCATTCACATACATTTTGTCTTTAGAAAAATCAAAAACGATGTCATCTGGATCATCAAAAGCACCTTCGTAGCCACCGTCAGCTTTTAGTAACTCTTTGGCCTTTGATTCAATACCCTCATAAACAGAGACATATCTTTGCTCTTGCCGAGCCGATATCGTATCTAATTTTTCTTGAAGCTCATTGATCTTATTCTGTGCTAATACTTTTTTACGTTGTAGGTTATCTACATTAGATACTTGTTCTCGCTTCTCTTCTAATGAAATGACTTGGCTTTGTTTAAAGCCTATTTCGGTTGATATTTTAAGGAGTTCTGCCTCTTTTTCATCAGTTGATGAGTTTATTTCTTTTAACTCTGATTTTAGTGCATTTAGTTCTTGTTTTATTAAAGGAGTTTGAGAGTCAATTGTTAATAAATCATCCTCAAAGCTTTTAATTAACTTTTTACTTTCACTGATTTGAAAGTTGAGTTCATTAAGTAGTTGTGAATATGCAAAGTCTTTTTCTGAATTATGTTTTGGTGATTTGCAAAGACCACAATTATCACTACCTGCACTTTCCAATGGTTCAAGGCAGGAAGGACAGTATTTAAAAGTGATAGTACCAAGGGAGTTATATGTTACCTGAGACTCGCCAAGAGCCGATTTACGTTGTTCCAATGAGCGAAGGAATAGCGTTGTTTCATTAAGCTCTACTTGTGTTTCCAATCTATTAGCTGAATATTTGCTCAATTTATTCGATAGTTCTTCAATTTTAGATACAAGCTCTCTAATTCGTTTGGATGTGTCTATCGAAACCTCGGCTGATGGTGTGCTCTTTATTTCTAAGCGTTTATTTTCTAAATCGACAATGTTTTGTTTTACCGCTTCAATATCGTTATTTAGCGACGATAAGTTAACTAAGTTCTCTCTATGACCAAACATTCTATAAATGGAATTTAGCTCGGCATTGAATTTTTCAAATTCTCTGTTTGCTTCAATTAATTCCTGTCTTAAGTTATATGCGTCAAGAGTATCAATGCCTAAAAGATATTCACCAATAGCTCTTCGAATCGTCAAATTGTCAAACTTAGTGTCTTCTTTTAAAAGCTTTTGTGGAGCAGAAAGTTGGTCAACGTAGATTAATCGAAGAATCTGATGCATGGTTAAATTTTTACTGTCATCAGTTTGATGGCGAGGCATATTTAACAATTCAAACATGTGCTGAGAGAAGCTATGTGTGTCGCCGCTTCTACGCATTCCGTATCTGGTCCAACGTTCATGGTCTTTAAGAGCAGATGTCATTTCTCCATCAAAGAACAGTACCTTTTCTTGACCTGTAGGGGTTATATCTCTTTTTAAGGTCGCAATATGACCATTAACAGTTACTTCCAGTGCAACCCAATCACATTGTATTTGATGTTCAGTCCATTCTGTAATTTCAGCGCCAAGTCCATAATTGAGCAAATCCATAATCGTAGATTTACCTGTGCCATTTTTCCCTCTAATAATATTGACGCCAAGGTGAAACTTTTGATCGTAGACAATTTTCCCAGAACCATGCACCACTAATCTATTTATAAATAGCTTTGATAAACTCATGATTTCTCCAAATCATATCTAAATTCCATAAGTCCTGAACGAGCTTTCAATCCTTTTTTTCCATTGAATGAAATATCAGGAAGGTGATTTATTATGGCCTTGAACCAACATTCATCGGACAACTTTGAATTGTTAATTGAATCTTTTAAGGATTTTGGTATGTTTGCGCTATTAATCTTTAACTGACCATCTGTGAAAGATTTTTTATCCAGTAACCCTTTTGCGATCAGGTTTTGAATACAAATTGACTGGAAGTTTTCCAACTCAAACATTACTCTCTTTGTGTTTTTTATCGCTTCAAAAGGTTCTTTGATTTTATTGAAAGCTTCTCGATATGAACGTAATTCATTGGGTAATGGTTTTATCATCTTTAATAGGTGAGGGAAAAGTGTATAAAAATCCATGACACGATATGTTTCGATGTTGATTGAGTCTTTCTCGGATAATTCCAATATTAATATTAATCTATATAAACAGTGGTTTATATCTTGAGCTGGATGATACATTAACATTGCTTGCTCCACTGAATATGACACTTTCCAGTCAGGAAGTAGAGCATACCACTAACTAAATCGGTTGTTATTAGCGTATCATATCTCACAATTGCTTTGTGTATTGGTTCTACCAATTCATCAAATATAGTCTGATCTATTTGGTGTGTAGCAGCGTTGTTCTCTATTAGTGGAGCTATTTTTGAGTGCCAAATAGTGCTAATAGCAGAAAGAATTTGTATGTAAACGTGTTGTTCGGATAAAGACATCTGATTTTTAGCAACTCTCCGTTCGAAGCGACTTTTGAGTAGAACAGCGCGGTCTTTTAATTCTTTCCGTCCGCCATTATCAAGTTTCTTCTCAAGACCGATAACTTCACGAGAAGGAAAATCCGTGATGTAATCAGCTAAATCCTCAATAATTGCAACAGATTCAGTACAATCGCCTAAGTTAGTTTTGATTTGCTCAATAGCTTGCTCCAACGATGTAAGTTGAACAAAAATATTATTGCCATTGTGTTGAGCTTCATTTTCATAAGTGACACTAATCGATTGAGCCATAATTAGAACTTATTGTCTCCGTTGTGATTAGCATTGTCTCTGTATGTGACAATTACCTCTTTCTTGGTCGGACTCGTAGTGTTGTTTGGTTCATTTACTGAACTTGAACGATTCAATAGAGCAATTATCATTAAAATAAAGAATATAGCTACAAGTGCTATGATTATGAAGAAAACTCTGTCCGAACCGAGTAAAGATATAATTTGCTCACTAAAGAAGTGTCGCATTAACAGGGCGAATAACAACCCTACTAAACCAACAGCTCCAGTGACTTTGATTATTCCTTCCCATTCTTTGATCATAGATGCGACACCCTGATTTTTTCAGCAATGATGCACTAAGTTGCATTTATTTTCCAGAATCTTGCTCAAGTTTGCCAAAGTTCATACAAGCTTTCCTGCTCGATTTGTTGCTCAATGCCAGACGCGGTTTAGTAGCAATCTGCTACCGATTTGTTCAATAGGCTTTTCTTTCTAAGTTTCAATAGTAGTTACACGTCTTCTTACTACCAAACATGAAAAGCTATTCCTCGGTATGGATTTTTCTTATCTGTCATATACGGATATAATCAGATTGTTAAAAAATGCATTTTATCGAGATTATTGAGTTATGAAAGCAGAAGTTAAGTGGATTGAAGATTTAAAATTTGTTGGTAAAACAGATAAAAATCAAGAGATTATAATGGCAAGTGGTGACAGTACTTATTTCTCACCAATGGAAATGGTATTAATGGCGGCCGGTGGTTGTAGCTCTGTTGATGTGGTTGATAGTCTCAAAAGTGCGGGGCAGAAGATCGAGTCTTGTATCGCGAAACTAACCGCAGAGCGTCGAGAAACCGCACCAAAGTTATTCACCGAGATGAATATCCACTTTGAGTTAAAAGGTGACCAATTGAACGCGGATAAAATTGAAAAAGCCGTTTCTGATTCGTTAGAAAAATATTGTTCAGTCTGTTTAATGTTAGGGGCGGGTGTTAAAATGACGCACAGTTGGTCAATCGTATAAAGTTTCTGTCTGAGCAGAGTTAAAATTATGCAATAAAGTTGATTTTAGTAGATATATCAACTTAACTATTTGATAATAGTACTTTATTGAACTCTAGGAGATTTCGAATGGATAATAAACTAGTTGCGATTATTTTAGCCGTACTATTACCACCAGTTGCGGTATTTTTGAAATGTGGTCTAGGTAAAGATTTTCTAATCAACATCGTATTGTGTTTTTTCTTCTTCTTCCCTGCGATGATCCATGCATTGTGGCTTGTGACTAAGTAAAAGCTTTTTCATTGCTAAAATTGTAAATAATATAAAACGCCTCATGCCTCGTATGAGGCGTTTTTAATTTTTTAAAAGCAACCGAAATAGGGCATGATAGAATTTGTATAAATATCAATAATGTCATTCAGGGTAATGGGGCAACCAATGCAGTATGTGAAGATTAAAGAGGCGATTGTAGAGCAAATAGAGTCTGGCCTTTTAATGCCTAAACAAAAGTTACCTTCCGAACGTCAGCTTGCGGAATCTTTCAGCACCACGAGAGTGACATTGAGAGAAGCATTATCTTTATTGGAAGCTGAAGGTAAGGTTTATCGTGAAGATCGTCGAGGATGGTTTATTTCACCAGAGCCTTTAATTTATGATCCTAACCAAGCTTTGAGCTTTTCAGCAATGGCTTTGGCACAGCATCGGAAGCCTGATACAAAACTAATTACTGCGAAATCTATGTTGGCGAATAAGTTCGCTTCTAAGCTATTAAAGCTTGCCCCTTTTAGTCATGTTTATAGTATTGATCGTGTGCGTTATTTAGATGAACGTCCTGTCGCTTTTGTGACTAATTATGTTCAGCCTACCTTATTTCCTAATCTGCTTGAGCATGACTTAAACGCTTCTTTAATTGACGTGTATCGTGATCAGTATCAGCAAGAATATCAATGCATCCGTTATCGAATCACGGCTTCCTCGTTAATGAGCACAACTGCTCAGGCGCTACGTGCTACGTCAGGTAGTCCTGCTACACTGGTTGAGAAAATGCGCTATAACCAAGATGGATTATTACTTGATTGTGCCTTGGAATTTTGGCGACATGATGCGATGTGTATTGAATCTGTCGTCAATTTCGCTAGTGAATAAATTGTTATTGTGTGCGTCAACTTAATTATTAGAGATACTGTTATTCATGAAATTATTACGTAGTACCGTTCACCCTGATGTTCAAGCGTTGTCTTTTCAAACTGTTATACAGCGTTTATCAACCCGTGCGATTGCTATGCAAGGTGACGATATTCTGTTGCTCTATACAGAGCGTTATCACGATTATAGCTTGCCTGGTGGTGGGTTAGAGGATGGGGAAGAGCAAATAGCAGGAATGATTCGTGAGTTAGAAGAAGAAACGGGTGCACAAAATATTCGCAATATTGAACCGTTTGGTTGTTATGAAGAGTTTCGCCCCTGGAACAAGGATGAGGCCAATGTAATACACATGCTGTCTTACTGCTATACCTGCGTTGTGGATAGAGCGCTTGGTGAAACGCGGTTTGAATCCCATGAAGTCAATAATGGTATGAAGCCAGTTTGGATTAATATTCATGAAGCCATTGAACATAATTTAAAAACCATCGAATTAAGTGCTAAAAAAGGCATGTCGATAGAACGGGAAACTTTTTTGCTTCAGTTGATTGCGGAACAGTGCTTAGAAAAAGCGAGTAGCTAGCCTAGAGTATCGCTGCTATGCCTTATTTATGACGGCGATAAGGCTATAATTTCGTTGTATTTATGTTAAGGTTTGTCACTTAAAGACGACAATAATATAGGACGAAATTATGAAGTGGTTATGGATTGTACTGGTATCGTTATTGTCATTTCAGACGTTAGCAGCTGAACCTAAACAATATTCAGAAACGGAAATGCTCGATCGTCCTCTGATGGAACGCTATATCCTCGATGAATTGAAATCATTACGGACTGATCAACAAGATCTGGAACGACGCTTAACGGTACAAATTACGGATCGTGAACTTGCAGTTGCAGATAAATCCCTCAATTATTCAAACATTACCGTGACTTACTTTTTCTACATCATTGCCGGTGTGGCTTCTTTGGTGGCACTAGTCGGTTGGCAGTCCCTAAAAGAAATTAAGCACAATACCAAAGAAATGGCTGATAAGCGTCTGAATGAAATCACCATGTCTTACGAGAAAAAATTTAGCGCTTTGGAGCGTGACTTAAAACGTAAGACGCGGATCATCACAGAGAACAACCGAGAAATTGAGATTATCAATGAAGTGCATAATTTGTGGCTTCGTGCGCAGAGTGCTCAAACCCCTGAGCAAAAAATTGAAACTTATGATGAGATTTTAAAAATTCGTCCTGGTGACCTTGAAGCACTTACTCATAAGGCCGACTCCGCGATGGAGATCAATGAGTACCATTGGGCATTGAGTATTTGTAACCGAGTGCTAGAAGTTGATGATAATAACGCGCATGCTTTATATCAACGTGCCTGTGCTTACTCACGATTAGGTGCAGAAGAGCAAGCCATTAATGATCTTGTCTTAGCGATAGAATCCAGTGCCTCTCTGAGAGAGTTAGCATCAGATGAACCAGATTTTGAAATGTTGAGAGGCAATCCTCGTTTTGAAACACTGATTGATAGCAATGAACACTCTTAATATTGAGTTTTTTAAGGCAGCAATAGAAAGATATGGACAAAACATCTTCAGATATTTCCCGAATATCGCAAATATGGCGAGGCGCTCTAGCGATTGCTCCCTTAAGCCTTGCGGTTATTCCTTGGGGTTTATTAGCGGGGTCTTATGCGATTGATATTGGCTTAACGTCGATTGAAGCTCAAGCGCTCTCCGCTATTTTATTTGCTGGAGCAGCACAATTAGTGGCAACAGGAATGTTTGATGCGAATGTTGGGCTATGGACGATGCTACTTACCACCTTTTTTATTACTTCTCGTCACTTTCTTTACAGTATGTCGATGCGAGAAAAGATCAGCCCTTTATCCCTTAAATGGCGTTTGTCGTTAGGATTTCTGCTGACGGATGAATTGTTCGCGGTTTGTGGGCATCAAACTCAGCAAGCCTTTAATCGTTGGTATGCATTAGGGGCAGGGCTGAGCTTTTATTTAGTGTGGAACATGGCGAGCTTCATTGGCATCATTGCCGGGAAGCAGATCCCGAATTTAGATGAATGGGGTTTAGAATTTGCGGTTGCGGCAACTTTCATTGCTATCGTCATTCCGACAATTAAATCTTGGCCTGTCTTAACATCGGTTATTGTTGCTTTGATCTCATCTGTTTTACTTAGCTATTGGAAAATCGAGGGTAGTCTTATTATTGCTAGCTTACTAGCGATGGTTGCTGGTTACTTGGTTGAGGGAAAAGCCAAAAATAGTGGAACTTCTCATTCACATAGTGAGGGGAAAGCATGATTCTACTTTCAATTCTCGCGATGACGGCAGTCGTGTTTTTAAGCCGCTATTTGTTTCTTTCCCCTAAATTGCCATTAAAGCTAAATGGTAATGCGCAACGATTGCTCAGTTATTCTAGCCCTGCGGTTTTAACCGCTATCTGGGCGCCCATCGTATTCATCCATGATGATGCATTATCCATTTCTTACCATAATCCCTATTTGATTGCGGCTATCTTAGCGGCCTTTATTGCTTGGAAAACAAAGAATGTAATTGCGACAACGGTTTTGAGTATGGTTTGTTTTTTTGTCTTAAATTACTGGATGAAATAAAAACACCTCTTTATTTGTTTAATAGTAAAGAGGTGTTCAATGCGGCCTTATTTTTTGACTAACCCATAAGGCAAATCTTTAAATACCGCTGGTTGCTGTGAGATTGTTGGTGCGGCATTGGTACCTTGCCAATTAAGTAGCATAATCGCCAATACATTTCGGTGTTCACCTTTTCTCAATTCAAAATCGCCATCAGTAGATGGGATCATTCCTTGTTTCTTATCAATGGCATGAGCAATAGTGGCTTGTGTATCGGCCAGTGTTGGCGAGTCTAGTTTTCCTGCGAGTAAATAACTGATGCCCACTTCAGCAACTACATCATCTTTAGTGCGCTCTAAAATTTGTTCAATATTCTTATCGAAGTAGTCATAAATCCAAGCAAACTCTTTTGTATCAATTGGGTGTTGATAGTATTCAGAGGCAGCAAAAATAATATGGGTTAAACCATAGATTTTATTGGCATATTGTTGGTCGGAAAGCTGTTTATCTTGGCTATCTGGGTAGGTCTTTTGAAAAGCCGTAATGAAATCATTGACCACATCTTGTTCATCTAACTGACGTAACCAATATACTTGGTTGGCTAATTGAGCTGCCCACGCTTTGATCATTTCAGGATCAGTTGCATAAGGTTTAAAATCAAATTGACGAATTAGGTTATGTAAATGTTTATTGTATTTATGCTTCAAACCATATTCATCGGCACGAGCCATAGCGCCAAGAAGGTCAATACCTAAAAATAAATATTCCGGTTTATCTTTAGTCACCTCGTAGCGCATTTGAGTGCGAGTGGTTCCTTTCGTTTTATAATATTGTAGTTTTTTCTGACCGTATGCTTTTGCTTGCTTTGGGGTTTGAATTTCAGCGGCAATTTCATTCAAGGTACTGGCAACTCTTGCCATATCCGACCAAACGGCGGCTGAGTATTTAGGATCTAAAGTTTGGCGGAACATCCTTAGTCCGTAATGCCCTGCTGTACTGGCATTTAAGGTATATAGTTGGCTTTCAAACGTGTGTTTAATCAGCTCTGCATCCTGTTGATAGCGAGTAGCTTGGATGGAAGTGGTTGGCTGAAGTTGGTTATTTTTTGCGAAAGCGGTGGGAGTGAAAGCGAGCTGTGATAAACCTAAAATGGCAATCGTAATAAAGGATGCCGGTTTGAGCTTAAGCATAAGAATATCCTTTTCGTTTTGATGATGGATTCAATGGCCTTTTATTATTATAAATTACACTTGTTTAGGCGTTCTTGTATTAATTATTTGCATTTACATGGCAAAATTGACAGTAAACTTACCTAAGATAATGGCTCAATCTGATTGGGTGAATTTCTTTAAGTCGTTAAGTGGATTTTTAATACAGCAGTAACTTTAAAATGCTATGGTATTGGCTGATGTTTTAAGGAGAAATATGATGCAGATACAAGTTGATACTCATACCCACACTTATGCGAGCGGACATGCTTACAGTACGTTAATCGAAAATGCCCAGTGTGCGCAGCAACATGGTATGAAGATGTTCTGCACGACTGACCACGCTTCAAGTATGCCGGGCGCACCTCACTATTGGTTCTTTAATAACCAGCGCATATTACCTCGATTTCTTCATGATGTAGCGGTTTTACGAGGTATGGAAAGCAATATCATCAATGAATCTGGAGAGGTTGATATTCATCCAAGCTGCGATGAACATTTGGATTGGGTGATTGCCAGTTTTCATGAACCTGTATTTGCTCCGTCAACGAAAGCCATCCACACAACAACGCTAATCAATGTAATTAAAAGCGGGCGTATTGATGCACTTGGTCATTTAGGCAACCCGAGATACGATTTTGATTTTAAAGCCGTTGCTGAATGTGCCAAAGAGCATGATGTCGCCATTGAGTTGAATAATTCCTCATTAAAAGGTGGCAGTCGAGCGGGCAGTGAAGAACGTTGTGAAGCGATCGCATTGGCGGTAAAAGAAGCGGGTGGTTATATCACGACAGGAACCGATGCGCATTTTGCTCATGACTTAGGCAAGTTTGAGAAGGTGAGTGAATTACTGGATCGTATTGAAATGCCAGCTGAACAGGTGATCACTCATACACCGAAACAGTTTTTAGCATTCTTAGCAACACGAGGGCGTCAACCGATCGCTGAATTTGAAAGCATGGCGATTTAATTCGTGTTTATATCGGCAAATGTTTCACTGCATAATCAATAAACACCTTTAGACGCGTCGGCATGTATTTACTCGACGCGTACTGCATGGCAATGACCCCGTGATAGTTGCCTTTAATCGTCCAATCTTCTAACACTTGAATCACTTCACCATTGCTTAAAGCTTCTCTAATTACAAAATCAGGGAATATACCAATCCCTAATCCATCTTTGACACCATTCAAGCGCATTTGAGAGTGGTTTACCGCATAGCGACCAGACACTGGGATCGTATGGGTTTCATTGCCTTTTACAAAGTCCCAAATGTGATCGGTACGAGTTTCACCAAGGTATAAACAATCATGGAGTCTGAGTTCGGTTGGGTGCGTCGGTACTCCTTTTAAAGCCAGATAATCAGGGCTAGCACACAATGACAGGTTAACCTTGCCGAGTTCTCGAGAGATTAAATTTTCATAAGGCTTATCGGTTAAACGAAACATGATGTCGATGCCTTGCTCTAGCATGTCGATATCGCCATCAGAAACTTTGAGTTTAAGTTCAATGTCTGGATAACGTTGTAGAAAGGGGGTAACAATGGGTTGCAGTACGATACTTAGAAAGGCTTTGGGCGCGGCGATAGTAATGGTACCCACTGGCGCTTCATGTTCTGCATTGGAGATATCCACGGCTTGTTGAGCAGCGTTCACCATGGCAACCGATTGTTGATAAATTTTTTGGCCTGATTGAGTAATTTGTAGAGTGCGAGTAGTGCGGTCAAATAGCTTTACAGAAAGCGAGGCCTCTAAGCGCGTGATGAGTTTACTTAACGCAGAAGGGGTGACACCTAATTCTTTTGCTGCTGCCGTAAAACTACCTTTATTGACCACTAGTATGAAAGTGGCTAAATCGGGCAAAAGAGCGATCAATCGAGAGTTAAGCATGTCACTACCTCCAAGCTGCTAGTCTATTTGTGAATTCAGTTCACTAATGTTTTTCCATGCGGGGGGATAATAGTCTTTTATGGCATAAACTAGAATAGATGTTAGGTTTTTAATTGAAAAAATCACAAATATAAAAAGGAAATTTCATGTCTTCTGCATTCTACAGTCAAATTAATCAACAAATTGAAGATGTTAAGTCTGAAGGTTTGTACAAATCTGAGCGTATTATTACTTCTGCGCAAGCTGCTGCAGTCTCTATTTCAACAGGCGAAGAAGTATTGAACTTCTGTGCAAATAACTACCTCGGTTTAGCAAATCACCCTGATCTGATTGAAGCGGCTAAGCAAGGCATGGACGAACACGGTTTTGGTATGGCTTCCGTTCGCTTTATTTGTGGTACACAAGATGCACATAAAGAGTTGGAACGTAAGCTTTCTGACTTCTTAGGTATGGAAGATACGATTCTTTACACATCGTGCTTTGATGCAAACACTGGTTTATTTGAAACCATTCTTGGGGCGGAAGATGCAATTATTTCTGATGCTTTAAACCATGCCTCTATCATTGATGGTGTTCGTTTATGTAAAGCAAAGCGTTTCCGTTATGCCAATAACAACATGGCTGAACTTGAAGCACAATTGATTGCCGCTGATGAAGCGGGCGCACGCTATAAATTGATTGTAACCGATGGTGTATTCTCGATGGATGGCGTGGTTGCAAACCTAACCGCCATTTGTGATTTAGCCGATAAATACAACGCGTTAGTCATGGTTGATGACTCTCACGCTGTGGGCTTTATGGGTGAAAATGGTCGTGGTACGCACGAATACAATAATGTAATGGGCCGTATTGATTTGATCACCGGAACATTAGGTAAAGCGATGGGTGGCGCTTCAGGTGGTTATACTTCGGGTAAGAAAGAAGTCATTGATTGGTTGCGTCAGCGTTCTCGCCCATACCTATTCTCAAATTCAGTAGCACCTGCGATTGTTGCAGCTTCAATTCGTGTGATTGATCTACTGGCTGAAAGCAATGATCTTCGTGCTAAACTTTGGGAAAACGCGGGCCATTTCCGTACTCGTATGACAGAAGCTGGCTTTACTATGGCTGGAGCTGATCATGCGATTATTCCTATTATGCTTGGGGATGCAAAAGTCGCTGCTGAGTTTGCTGAGCGTGCGCTTGAAAAAGGCATCTATGTAGTGGGCTTCTCATTCCCAGTCGTGCCAAAAGGCCAAGCTCGAATTCGTACTCAAATGTCTGCAGCTCATAGCAGAGAGCAACTTGATCGCGCGATTGATGCATTCATCGCAGTTGGTAAAGACATGGGCATTATCGCTTAAATCGACTTTAGGAAATCACAATGAAAATTAAAGCACTTTCAAAATTAAAGCCTGAAGAAGGTATCTGGATGACTGAAGTCGATATGCCAGAGATGGGTCATAACGACATTTTAATTAAAATTCGTAAAACGGCTATTTGTGGTACTGATGTGCACATCTACAACTGGGATGAGTGGTCTCAAAATACCATTCCATACCCAATGGTAGTCGGTCATGAATACGTGGGGGAAGTGGTTGGTATTGGCCAGGAAGTAAAAGGTTTTGAAATTGGTGACCGTGTTTCTGGTGAAGGCCACATTACTTGTGGGCATTGCCGTAACTGTCGTGGTGGTCGTACGCATCTTTGCCGTAATACCACTGGTGTTGGTGTTAACCGTACCGGTGCATTTTCGGAATACCTAGTCATTCCAGCATTTAATGCCTTTAAGATCCCAGATGAAATTTCTGATGATTTAGCGTCTATTTTTGACCCATTTGGTAACGCTGTGCACACCGCTCTTTCATTTGATTTAGTGGGTGAAGATGTATTAATCACCGGTGCTGGTCCAATTGGTATTATGGCGGCAGCAGTTGCCAAGCATGTTGGTGCACGCCATGTGGTGATTACCGATGTGAACGAATATCGCCTAGAATTGGCTCGTAAAATGGGCGTAACTCGCGCTGTTAACGTAGCTGAAGAAAAACTAGAAGATGTAATGTCAGATTTAGGCATGACCGAAGGGTTTGATGTTGGCTTAGAAATGTCAGGTGTTCCTTCTGCATTTAACGCTATGTTAGAAGGCATGAACCACGGTGGTCGTGTCGCATTACTTGGCATTCCACCATCCGATATGGCCATCGACTGGACTAAAGTGATCTTTAAAGGTTTAGTGATTAAAGGCATCTATGGTCGTGAAATGTTCGAAACTTGGTACAAGATGGCGAGCCTCATTCAATCAGGCTTAGATCTAACTCCAATTATCACACATCATTTCAGCGTTGATGATTTCCAAGAGGGCTTCGACACTATGCGTGGCGGGCTTTCTGGAAAAGTGATCTTAGATTGGACTAAGTAATTAGCCCATAAGATTGATAATAAAAGCGCACTTTCGGGTGCGTTTTTTTATGCCCTTAGAACTTGTTTAGAAAAGCAATAAAGCCCTAATTTAGCCCTAATATTCTAAATAGTCTTTTGCTTAGCGATAGGCTTTCCTTATTCCTCCCAAGTCCCACAACGACTGGAACAGGCTGAAAAAGAAAAAGGCGATATCACTTATCCGCACGGCGCCTCAATAGTACTTTGTCGTAAGGGCGTTGATGCCCACCGATAACGACACTCGGCAATAAATACGATTGGATATTCAATTTGGTGATTTTTATCATTAATGAGATTGTGATTTTATCGCGTGATGATTTGTTGGTTGGCATTGCATCGCTGGAAATTTTCTTCTTGCTAATCATTTTGTTTGGTTTTTATTTATAATCCTGTATATCTAATCCCCCAATTAGATTTCGGTGCAAAATGCCCCGTATGTAGTAGTAAGTATATGTGTTATTTTTAGCCGCCTAGTCTTTACTCCTAGGCGGTTTTTTTACTTGAAAACGCAGGTTTTGTATCCAATCCTCAATAACTCGTATGAGCATTGGGGATTTTTTATTTTTGATATTGAGGGGTTTTTCTTAAGGTGAAATCTACCTTGTGACAATATGACATTCAGAGTCTTCCATCACGACTTGATAAGTTAGAGTTGTGCGATTACTTATTAGTTCTAAGTTAAGCGGTAAATCTGAAATAGAAAATTGAAATTGATTGGAAGAATGACCAGATACTTGCGACATCATTGTGTTGCCACTTTTACTCGATATCTTAACTTGTATAACATCAGCGTTGGTGGTTTTTAGTATAACTTTTGTTGCTTGCTCTGTTGATTGACAGCTGAGCTCTGAATTTGGGAATGGTTTAAGCATATTCATTTCAGCCGCGAGAAGTTGAGTAGACAAGAAAAGAGCGGCGCAGAGCGCCGCTATTGTATTAAAAGTTTTCATGATTACCATTGGTTTGTAACAGCTAAGTTATTCCAACCACTAACCGTTGTGTTCGCTACGTCATGACCATTTTGGAAAGTTAATGCAGTATTATTTACACCACTTACAGTAGTATAAGCAGTATTCATTTCACCTACTTGCACCGTTACAGCATCGTTAAACCAGCCAGAAACATTGGTACCAGAGATGTTACCCTCACCAAATTGGTGGGTAAGAGAATCATTTCCAACTCCAGATGTTGTCGCTGATGCTAGGTTACCTTCACCAACTTGAAGGATACTAGTTTCATTAAATGCACCAGAACCACTAATGTATGCTTCGTTGCCTTCACCATATTGGTCAATTGAAGCACTTGAAGAAAGGGCACCATTTAAACTAATACCAGCAGTATTCATCTCTCCATTTTGATCAATAGATGATGTTACGCCACCTGAGTTCATCACATTAATATAACCCGTGTTAGCGGTACCTTCTTGATCTACAGTTGATAATACACCGCCTGATTGGCTAACACTAATTCCAGCGGTATTCATACCACCATCACTAGCATTATTTTGATTAATTGCTGAGCTTACGAATATAGATTGATCCGTAGAGATACTAGCAAGATTTGAGTTCGAATTATATTCAGGAAAAAACCCCGATGAAGCAGTTGAGCTTTGATTAATCGTTGAGTTTACAAATGCTGAATTTGTTGTTGATATATAAGCAGTATTGTTACTGGATGCACCATTAAAAAAACCAAACGAAGATGCAGAAGCACCTTGGTTAATTGATGAATTTACAGCTGCTGAATTTGTGGTTGTTATACCTGCAGTATTTGAACTAGTTGCGTTGACAAGCAAGCCAAACTCTGTAGTTGATGCACCTTGGTTAATACTAGATGTTGTACCAAAAGAGTTTGTTGTATTCACTGATGCAGTGTTTTGAGCACCTAGCGCACCTTGACTAACAAAGGCGTTGTTACCCGCACCACCTGCAATCGATACATTAGAAGTACTTGCTGAGCCTGCTTGAAATACAAGAGCGTGATTGTTATAACCTGCTGTCACAGAAGCATTAGATACGTTTCCGCCATCATCCCCAAGGCTTAATTGAGTGACAAGAGCTGAGCTCGAACCACCAGAAACATTAATGTAAGATGTATTATCCACCGCTAGCGCGTGTGCACTAAATCCAGTGGCTAATATAGTTGAAATTGCAATTGTTAACTTTTTCATAATAAATTCCTTCTATTATTTTAGTGTCATGCTGATATTTCTATTCATACCATTAATTATTATTAAACTTTGTTGTCCAGATTGATTTATATTATATCCAGACATACTTACACTGCTGTTGTCGACAATATAAGCAAGGTTACCATTACCTAGTTGAGAGATTGACCCATCTAGGCTATCTCCAGACTGGCTTAATATGGCTTCATTTTCGTTTCCGTATTGACTAATAGAACCGTTATTACCACTTCCATTTTGAAGAATAATGGCTAAGTTACTATTTCCATATTGATCTATATTTGCACTGTTGGCTTCACCCCCTTGATTAATCAATGATTTATTATTTCTCCCATTTTGATTGATGGATGCGATATTTCCCGATTTATAAGAGCTGTTCTGCTCTATATAAGCATGATTGAATTCACCAGATATATTTATATTTGCCATGTTTCCAATGTGGTCAGGGCTTAATTCTTCATTTATAGAAAGCTCACTTTTACCTAAGTCTAAATTTGCTAATGCAACATTTACTGATAAAAAATAAAAGAGAGCGCTTATGATCTTAAAGAAGAGCAAGTTTTTTATTTTTATCATTTTTGTACCCATTCCCTATGATTTATTTAATAGGGATTATGGTATCGAGTTCTACTTGTGGCTATAAACTAATAGTTGAATGTTTAATATATTAAGTAAACTAAAGTAGTAGCTGTCCATTGTGTTTTTTACTGCAAAAGTTTTATGCCAAAAAAAATTCTGAACCTAAGTTTACACTGGCTTGACATTGTCCTAACCTTTCTTAAATAAATTTGAACTTTTTGTCGAAGCTTTCTTATAAATGAGAATTAGACAAAAAGCATGTGGATAACGATAGATGTAATGGATGTTTCAAGTTATTTGTCTAGGCTGAACATATCGGAAAGCTATGCAGGATTTAGAATGGAGAGGAACCATGGATGAAAGACTTTACTTGATTACGAGCAAGACATTGCAGTCTTCTTTGCTCAAAGAAAACTTAGAGCGCGAAGTTAATAGAAAAATTGACCCTGTCACATTTTCAAATTTTCTAGAGTTAACTAATACTCCGAACATATCTGGGATGCATGTGATATTAGATATGGAATATATACAAGATAACATGATTAAAGTTTATTTAAATCATATGCATAGTGAAGGTAGGAAAGTTAAAGAGATTCTTATAAATAATAGCCGAGATATCAACGTTTCTTTTATTTTACAGTTTCCAAATGTTGTCGGTGTTTTTTTTAAAGATGATTGCCTAGGCAATATAACTACAGGGCTAAATGATATATTGCTAGGTCGTTTTAGCTTATCAAGTGAACTATCTCAGAAAATTATTGAATATTATCGGAAAAATGATCTTTTTTCTTCTAGGGCTTTTGCTGATTTAACTTGTAGAGAAGAGGAGATATTAAAGCTTCTATTGGTAGGGGCTTCTAATGTTCAGATTGCAGAGCAGTTGTTTGTCAGTGAAAATACAGTAAAAACACATTTGCATCATGTATTTAAAAAAATAAAAGTGAGAAACAGACTGCAAGCTTTGATGTGGGCTAAGAAATACAAATTTGATGGCGCGATATGAAGCGATTTAATTTTAGGTTTGTTATTTTAATTATTTTTACTTTAGTGGCTTTTTATTCTGTCGCTGAAGATGAAGGTAGTAATAATTCAATAGATAGCAATCAACCCATTGATGAAACTAAAATATTGCCAGATACAGAAGGCGGTATAAACGGGTTGATTGTTGATCAGACTATGACTGTACTCGGAAGAAATTTTTATTTTTATTTTTCACAAAAATTAAATGAAAAACATGAAAATTTATCCATAAATCTTAGTGTTAAAGAAAGACCAACGGCATTATCTGGCAGCATTATTACCATCTTTCACTTTAACACTCCAATATATAGAACAAGCTTATCACCGGGTTTACAACAAGCTGAATTAAAGGCTGATCAAGCCGTTGATAGCATTTCCTACTACTTATTAAGATGGAAGCTAGACAGGAAGTTCTCTGATAAAACCGATCTTGCTCCTGATGAGCTATAAGGTGTAATTATGAAAAGGACGTTTAAAAAAATCATATTAATAAGCTGTGCTATGGCTGGATTTGATGCTACAGCAACAGAGTTAGTGTATCAGCCAGTTAACCCAAGTTTTGGAGGAAACCCGTATAACGGTACTCATTTATTAAATATTGCAAATGCCATTAATCAGTATGAGCCAGATGATGAGCTAGGTTTAACCGCCGCTGATCGATTGCAAACGACTTTACAATCAAGGCTTTTGAATAATTTATTAGATGATGTGAGTTCGGGGAAATCTGATGGTGGCCAGCTTGAAACAGACGATTTCATCTTAAATGTGGTTGATGACGGAAATGGTGGTTTAACTTTGAACATTTACGACAAAGTGACTGGTGAATCATCAGTGATCCAAGTTAGTGACCCCTTAGGCAATTGAGATGGAGAATCGAATGATGAAAAAGTTTTATTTAGTCGCCATCATCATGGCATTAACGGCTTGTTCAAACTCCATTTCAATTCCTGATACTGAAGAAGAATCTAAATTGATGTATCGAGGTGTTGCTTATAAAGATTTGATTAATTTGCCTAAGCCACAAGGAATTATCATGGTTTCTGTTTATAATTTCAGAGATCAAACAGGTCAATACCGCCCTCAGCCTAATAGTAACTTTTCTACCGCGGTGTCCCAGGGGGCAACGTCGTTATTGACGATGTCTCTTATCGATTCTGGTTGGTTTGCTCCACTTGAGAGGGAGGGCCTTCAAAACCTATTAACAGAGCGAAAAATTATACGTGCGGCCCAGACCAAAGGGGAAGCTTTTAATCAAGGAAATCAATTACCTTCACTCCAATCTGCGAATATATTAATTGAAGGTGGTATTGTTGCTTACGATACTAATATTAAGACAGGAGGACTAGGTGCTCGTTATTTAGGTATTGGAGCATCAGGTCAGTATAGAACGGATCAGATTACAGTGAACTTACGCTCGGTTGATGTTCGTACCGGAAAGATCTTATCCAGTGTTACGACAACAAAGACAATATTATCTTATGAAGTCAGCGCTGGTGCATTCCGTTATATCGATTATAAAGATTTACTCGAGGTTGAAATGGGTTATACCAATAATGAACCCGTCAACATTGCTTTAATGTCGGCAATTGATACTGCTGTGATCTATACGGTAGTTAAAGGCATCAAAAATCATTTATGGAATCCGGCCAGTGTGGATGAACTCAATAATCCAGTTTTTCAGAGATATGTAGATGATAAAGTTGAAGTTTTATAGAGTCCGCTAGATCTTACTTGAACGGTAATTTTAATAAAGATGCTCACTTTTGTGGGCATTTTTTATGTGTTTAAAGTCGTAATTTTTGATTAACTTAAGTACATGAGTGTTTCACATCAATGGCTGTAATATTTGTGTAGCATGTCGATGTAACTATGTCATTCTCAAGTCTAAAGCTGATAAATTGAGCCTCATTTAGAACTTGGAGTTCTGATAAGGGAATATAGGAACATGTCACTATAAAATGTTGGAATGTATTTACATTTCACAATTTTAGAGATGCTATTCACACTTTTGATGACAGGGTTAAGCAGAAGCGCTAGAATTACGGTCTGTTTAGAGTTGTTAAGCAGTGTTATCTTTGAGTTACATTAGTGGTTGATTTCATATCACAAATTTTCAATGAAATAGATTGTAAATGTGTGATATTGCATTTTAGTTTTCCCTCTATAAAACGGTAACCACTAGATAATTCTACATTTTAATTCTATTGGCGAGATACATGTTGCTTGTTGTATAGAAAGTAATCTTTAAAGATTGTCTACTATTAACAAGCAGTGTATTGGTAAAGCGACGAAATTAGTCGCATACCACGTGTTCGTTTAGCTTTTGGTTTGGCCGCCGATCAGCTAAACAATTGAACACATATTGGTGGTTACGCATAGCTGGCCGTTACTTTTGTGATGGTTTTTGTAACGAGCTCAGGTTAAATTTCCTGAGCTTTTTTTATGCCTGCTCAAAAGAATTTCGCGTCAACTTTTGCAATAAAATTTATGCTTCCCTCTTTTTTATTCAATCGTTTATGGCACAATCCCAACCATATTTTTAAGCAGGTGCGTTCTTTATTTATTATGAAAATCATCCACACTTCAGATTGGCATCTCGGTCAAAATTTCTTTACAAAAAGTCGTAGGAATGAGCATCAAGCTTTTATTCATTGGCTCCTTGAACTGGTAAAAGAACAACAAATTGATGCCGTCATTATTGCAGGAGATATTTTTGATACTGGCGCGCCACCGAGTTATGCCCGTGAGATGTACAATCAGTTTGTCGTGAAGTTGAGTCAGCTTGGTACCACTCTCATTGTTCTAGGTGGCAACCATGACTCCGTTTCGATGCTTAATGAATCTAAAGATTTACTCGCTTGCTTAAATACTTATGTTATCGCGAATACGACGGAAAATGTCGATGAACAGGTGATTTTGCTGGACGATCGAAACAAGCAAGCTGGAGCTATTTTGTGCGCTGTCCCTTTTATTCGACCGCGAGATGTATTGCAAAGTGTTGCTGGTGAGACCAGTACCCAGAAGAAACAAGCTCTAGGTGAGGCCATTCAACGTCATTATCAAAATTTACACGCCCAAGCGTTAAAAATACAAAACGAGCAAGAGCAGAAAATCCACCGCAAGTTACCGATTATCGCGACAGGACATTTAACCGCGTTAGGGGTGACGGCCTCAGAATCGGTTCGTGATATTTATATAGGCACTCTAGAAGCCTTTGATGCGAATGCTTTTCCTCCGGTGGATTACATCGCCCTTGGCCATATCCATAGACCACAGATTGTCGCCAAGTCAGAGTCTATTCGCTATTGCGGTTCCCCCATTCCTTTGAGCTTCGATGAGATTAAAACCAAAGCGACTGAAAGTGATAAAACTGGCAAAAGTCATCGTATGTTATCAAATAAACAAGTGGTATTAGTTGAATTTAATGAGAGTGGGAAGCGAATTGAACCACTGCCGATTCCAATATTTCAATCGATGATGACGTTAAAAGGGTCACTGGAAAGTATTGAGTCACAGTTGCAGCAATTTACTGATTCAGAGCAAACCGTTTGGCTGTGTATTCATGTAGAAATTGACGATTATTTGTCAGATTTACAGCCAAGAATTCAATCCATGACTGAACATCTTAATGTTGAAGTCTTACAACTTCGTCGTAGCCGTTCTCAACAGGCTCAATCTCTGACTCAAGTGAGAAATGAAACACTTGCAGAACTGACTCCTAAAGATGTGTTCAATAAACGCATGAGCCTGGAATCCTTTGAAGGGGAAGAGGCACAAGCTAGACAGTCACGTATAATGCAGCAATTTGAACAAGTCGTTTCTGATGTCATCAATCAACACAATGACAATCATGAGTCTGATGATAAGGAAGTGAAGGAATGAAAATTTTAACGGTTCGCTTCCAAAACTTAAACTCATTAAAAGGAGAGTGGAAGATAGATTTCACTCAATCCCCTTTTGCTGAAAATGGGTTATTTGCTATTACAGGGCCGACAGGGGCTGGTAAAACTACATTATTAGATGCAATGTGTTTAGCTTTGTATCACCAAACGCCACGCCTTGGTCTTATTTCTACTTCTAGCAATGAAATCATGACCCGAGGGACAGCTGAGTCCCTCGCTGAAGTTGAGTTTGAAGTGAAGGGCAAGCGTTATCGGGCATTTTGGAGTATGCGCCGCTCGCGAGGTAAGGCGGATGGTAATTTGCAATCTGCGACGGTTGAACTTGCTGAAGTCGAAACTGGCAAAATTATCGCCAATCAGGTTAAGCGTAAAGATAGCTTGCTAAAAGAGATAACAGGGCTCGATTTTTCGCGCTTTACTAAGTCGATGATGTTATCGCAAGGTCAGTTTGCTGCGTTTTTAAATGCAAAAGAATCTGAGCGTGCCGAGCTACTGGAAGAGCTCACTGGAACAGAAATCTACGGCCAAATTTCAGAAAAAGTGCATGAATACTTTACGGATGCCAAACAAAAATTGGCGGAGTTAGAGTCTCAAGCGAAAGGCGTTCAGTTGCTTTCTTCTGAACAGGTTAGCGAATTTAATCATGAGTTAAAGGAAGTTAGACAGTGCCTACAACAGAACAAAGAACACTTGCAGGCCTGGAATGAACACCGTTATTGGTGGCAGCAATATCAAGCTGCGCAACAAGCCATTAAAGAGGCTGAACAGGCCCAAGACGACATCAAGCAACAGAAAATAAGTGCACAAGCCCAGTTAGATAAACTGGCCAAAAGTGAGCCTGCTGAAAAATTAAGAATGCCTTTTCAAACTTGGCGCAATGCGGCTAAACAACTTGATTTGGTTACTCAACAATTAACGGTAAAACAAAAAGACTTTTCATCGTTATCTCAAGATAAACAGCCAAAGCAGCAAAAATTCGAAGAAGCCACTTTAGCGTTTGAACAACAAAAGAATGCCCATAGATCGTTATTGAGTCTTATTGATGAGAAGGTTCAACCACTTGATCACGATATCGCACAAAAAGAATCACAAGTTTCTCATTTAAATGATCAATATCAGACTGAAAGCCAATATTCCAACCAAACACAACAAGAGCTTAATCAAGTCTCCTCGGCATTGAAGCAGGAACAGGCTCAGCTTTCCGTTTGTGCTGAATATTTAACTCGGAACTCAAATGATGAAGCATTATCACAACATTTAAACTCATGGCAGCTACAAGTTGATCAAATTTCCCAAAAAGGACGGGATTTATCAGATTTAGAGAAAAATATTCGGGCGGACAAAGAAGAAAAGGTCAAGCTTGATGACGCGATAGCGAGTGAAGAAAAAAGGCATCAACAATACCAAGTAGAGTTGCATGGTAAAGAAGCGCTATATAAAGCAGCCAATCAGGCATGGCTTGATATAACAACGAATAGCCAACACACTCGAGAACAGTTGGAGCAGAACATAGACAGCAAAACGCAACAACGCCACTTAGTTTATCAATTGAGAATTAAGCACGACGCTTGGTTAAAGCTATCCCAATCGTTGGAACGTGACGCGCAAACCTTAGCTGAACAAACGAAACATCAAAAGCAATTAAGGGAATATTGCGATTCTCTACGTCAGGCTTATAAAGCCAAAGATGCCGAGATACATAGCTATGCGAAGCTTATCGATCAAGATGTACAATTTGCTGATTATCGAGCGAAGCTGAAATCTGGTGAAGAGTGCCCATTGTGTGGCGCTACTGATCACCCAGCATTAAATAATGTCGTGGCATTAAATCGCTCGCAAGTAAGCGTTGATAAAGAACGAGCAGAGGCTGAGAAAAAAGAGATCGAGGCAAAAGGAATGAGAGCTCGCTCAGAGCTTGATTCTACTACGCGCCATATTGATGAATTAATGCAGAAGCAGAGACAAGATAAAACAGAATTGACCACGATTGAACAGTCTTGGGCTCAGAGTTTTGTCGACCAATCGTTATCAGTATTTTCAATTGAAGATTCCACTCAGTTACAACAATATGAGCTTGATATTCCGCAACAAATTGAAAGGCTTAAGAATACACTTTTACAAACCCAACAAGCAGAAAAGCATTTAAATTCATGTAAAGAAGCTCTGCAATTGTGCACCTATGAGCAAGATAGAATCAAAGCGACACTGGATAACCTGAAACAGCAACAAAGCGGCTTGTTAAAGCAAAGTGCAGTAAAAGAGCAATCATTACAAGCGTTAAAAACGGAAAGAACAAAAATCTATCAAACATTGTGTGAACATTGGCAGGCATTAGGCTATTCATTACCCGATTATCAATTAAATCAAAGTTATGATGTTTCAATATTGAACCAGTGGCTAGAACAAAAACATCATGATTGGCAAAAATGGCAACAGCATAATAAAAAATCAGTTGAACTTAAGCATAAAATAGAACAAGCACAACAAGATAAAAATCGCCTAGAGAAAGTGCTCATCGAGCAGGGAAATAAGCTGGAAAGACTTCATAAAACATTGGCTTCTGAGGTGGAGCAGCTAGCGAAATGTAAACAAGAAAGACAAGCCTTATTTGGCCAAAGAAAGATTGTTGAAGAAAAACAAACAAGCCAGAAAAAGTTGGATGAAAAAGAGCTCGCCAGTAGTACCGCTCAACAGGATCTTCACCGCCTACAAGTTCAGCTAGAAAAATTGAATGGTGAAATTGAAAGTATTCAAGCGCAGCATAAACAGCAAGCTCAAGCTCATCAGCAATCGATAGAAGCATGGGAACGAGCATTAGCCGAGAGTCCATTTGATGATCAGATGATGTTTGAGGCGTCGTTACTTAGCGAAAAAGAAAGGCAGACACTACTAAGGTTACAGCAAGATATTAATAATAAAGCCGAGAGAGCACTTGCCTTGGTTGAAAACGCTCATCAACAATGGAATAAAATTCAGCAACATGAGAAGGCGATAGAATGGCTGAAAACGGATTATGAAGCGGTACTCAAATATCATCAGCAAGCGTCGGATAGTCTCGATGCTCAAACTTACCGCATAGGCCAAATTGAACATGAATTAGAAAGTGATAAAAAAAGGCGTGAAGGCCAACTCGGATTATTTAAGCAGATCGAAGCACAACAATCCTATTATGATGATTGGCAGTACCTACATGCGTTAATTGGCTCCAAAAGCGGCGATAAATTCAGAAAGTTTGCTCAAGGGCTTACTTTAGATAACTTGGTCTATCTTGCCAATAAGCAGCTAGAAAAACTCCATGGGCGTTACTTATTACAGCGTTCAGGCGTTTCAATCGAGGACAATGACAATTTAGCGACCGATGGGCTAGCGCTATCGGTGATTGATACATGGCAAGGTGATACGGTTCGAGACACTAAAACGCTGTCTGGTGGAGAAAGCTTTTTAGTGAGCTTAGCGTTAGCGTTAGCCTTATCTGATTTGGTGAGTCACAAAACCAGTATTGATTCCTTATTCTTAGATGAAGGCTTTGGTACATTGGATGCCGATACTTTAGATATGGCTCTGAATGCATTAGATAATTTAAATGCATCGGGTAAAATGATAGGCGTCATTAGCCACATTGATGCAATGAAAGAACGAATTCCCGTGCAAATAAAAGTCAATAAACGCAATGGGCTAGGAATGAGTGAATTGGACGCTTCATTTCGCGTGCCTTCTTAATAAACAGAGACATCGAACATAAGCAGCCAGCATTTAGAAAGGGATAAGTATGACAATAATATTGGTGGATAATAAAAAGCAGAAGCCCTCGAAGGTTGTGTGTGTCGGACGAAATTATGCTGAGCACGTTAAAGAGCTAAACAATGCAATGCCAGATCAAATGGTCGTCTTTAATAAGCCAAACACGTCAATTACTACTCAGTTAAATTCTTATCATCAAGAACCTTTACATTATGAAGGTGAGATCTGCTTTTCGATTAAAAATGGTGAAATTGACGCGGTTGGATTTGGGTTAGATTTAACGAAGCGCGAATTACAGTCCGCTTTGAAAGCGAAGCAACTCCCTTGGGAAAGGGCAAAGGCATTTGATGGATCAGCCGTTTTGAGCAAGTTCGTTTCGCTAAAGGGGGGAATTGGCAAGGCTTGTCTCTGGAATTATTGATCAATGGAGTACGAGTACAGGCGGGTGGGGTCATGAATATGATGTATACCCCTGATGATATTTTGAATGAGCTGAAATCGTATACCACGCTTAATAATGGTGATGTAGTTATGACAGGGACACCAAGTGGCGTTGGTATTGTTCATGAAGGTGACATTTTTACAGGTAGGATTAAGCAATACGACCAACTTTTAATTGAAACCCAATGGATTGCAAATTAAAAAACAATTTTATGGTTATGAAATTGTTAAATGCCATTGTGCCGGTAAAATGATTAGTGTGTATTTTAATTTAATCGATTGTTTTTTAATGATTTTGTTTTTATTGGTTACCTGCAATTGTTAAATGAATGTAAATTAGAAAAACTAATGCGAACTGTGCTTATTTTTCATTGTTAACTCTGCAGTTGTACTTTTATTATGCGCTCAAATTGATAGTTAAATTAGAGTGAGTACAAAGATGACACAAGCAATTTTAGAAACTATTGCAACACCATCTATGGATCAAAAGACCTACTCGGTTAACGTCAAAGGATTGATGAAGCACATTGTAGATGTTTTGTTCGGAGCAAGTAATAAGCCAAGTACAGCAGCTTACGACACATCATTACTGTCGTCACATTTGCAAAAAGATCTTGGTTTATATTAATCGACCGATTTCTACAATGAAGACTTTAAGAAGCTGGCCTAATGGTCAGCTTTTTTTTATCTTATTTTTGTCCAATTAAACAAGGCAGTCATTCTGTTGCCGGAATGATGTTGAATTAAATTACTAAATCTAATTGAAAATACAGTTAATAACTCTGTTGGTTTAATTTCAACCCTTGTTTCTTTGTCATAAAGTTAGCAGAATGTTCTAAAAGTAGCGTTAAGTGTTCTATTAGTAATCACGAATCATTGACCGCTTACTTCCCCAAAAAGCCAAATGCGTTATCAATCAGTTTGATAATAATGGAAGGCAATAACAATAAAAGAGCTAGCAACTGAACCTTGATTCAGTTCACAGGCTTGATAAAGGACATGTTATGGAAAATACTGCCACACTTTCAACTTCTCAAACGGAAGATATCAATAAGAAAGCTTCTCTAATCAAAGCGCTTGGTCCCGGTATCATGATGGCATCGGCAGCGGTCGGAGGTTCACATCTAGTATCATCGACTCAAGCGGGGGCTATTTATGGCTGGCAACTCGCTGCACTTATCCTGCTGGTAAACTTTTTTAAATATCCCTTCTTTCGTGCTGGTGTTCAATATACGGTGGGAACTGGCCAGAGCCTAGTTCAAGGTTATCGCCAAATGGGGATTGGTTATTTATGGCTATTTAACGTTTTAAATTTTGTCTCTGCTTTTGTCAACATTGCAGCCTTGCTGATGTTTAGTGCGAGCTTAATGGGGTACTTCCTACCGGTTTCTTTATCTATTCCAGTGATTGCTGGTGGTATTTTGTTAGTGTGCTTGTTTATTTTGATGGCTGGGCACTTTCATGCATTAAGTACGCTATCTAAAGTGATTATGGCCGTCCTAGTGATAACAACAGTGTTGGCCGTTATGATTGCTGCCAGTAAAGGGGCGGTTGCACCAGCGGACTATCAGAGCCCTTCAGCTTGGACGATGGCGGCCTTCGGGTTTATTGTGATCATGATGGGTTGGATGCCTGCGCCAATCGAAATTTCTTGTTTTAATTCGTTATGGTTAAAATCGCAAAGCAAAGAGCAGAAAGTAACGGCTCGTTCCGCTTTGTTTGATTTTAATGTGGGGTATATTGGTACAGCGATTTTAGCCATTGTGTTCTTATCATTAGGCGCATTGGTACTGAATGGTAGCGGTGAAACACTTAAAACGTCGGGTATTGGCTTTTCACACCAATTAGTCAGCATGTATACTGCCTCAATTGGCGAATGGTCACGTTACTTGATTGCGGTGATCGCGTTCTTCTGTATTTTTGGTAGTACGATTACTTGTATTGATGGCTACTCTAGAGTGCTTACGGAAAGTACTTTATTGCTGAGTAAGAAAAGTGAAGATAACCATCCTGTTGAAGCAAAACGTATTCTAAACATATGGATGGTGATTGTAAGTGTATTGTCATTATCTGTGATCTTATTTTTCACTTCATCTCTAATGGCGATGATGCATTTCGCGATGATTCTTGCCTTTATGACCACGCCAATTTTTGCTGTATTGAATTACCGCTTAGTGACGAAAACCGATTTACCTGACAACCTAAAGTTTGGCGGTAAGTTGAAAGCCTTATCATGGGTTGGGTTTGTGTATTTATTCGGTTTCCTCGCTGCATTCATCTGGTGGAGCTGGTTCATGTAACCTGGGTAAAGATATTCTTCATTTTTAAAGCCTAAGTGGGATCTACTTAGGCTTTTTCTTTATGCATCGTATTAATGTATGAAATCAAGCATATAATCCATGAAAGATGACCTATAGTTTGTTTAATAAGCATGGTCTGAAGATGATTTCTTCACTGCATTTTAACGATCAAGGAATATCAGATTGGACTTTCAATACTACGCCCATCTACTGCAACAAATGAGTCAGCAAGTTTTTGATGCTTTGACGCAAACGGCAACCTATATACAGCTTTTTATTGTGCTGATTGTATTCGGGTGTTCTTTTCTTTTTGCTAAGACTGTTCGTAAAAATGTGCCTGCTTTAACCAAAATAAACCCGGTAGAAGAGGCAAATCAACTCCGTAAAATTTCGAGTAAATTTGGTAATTTAGTGTTTCCTCTTATTACGGTTTTTACCCTTATGCTTTCAATCGAGATTGTCCAAAGATTATTAGGACACTTTTGGCTAATCAATACCGCGTTGGTCATCGCGATATTACTGATTTGTAATCGTGTCACTCATGACTTTGTTCGGTCTCATTTTATTCGCTTTGTTTTTCGCTGGATTGGCATACCGCTGCTATTTCTACATCTAGTGAATTTGTTAGCGCCTATTATCAATATCTTAGAGTCTATGAAGCTAGGCTTCGGTGAGATTCAAATCTCTTTTTATGATGTGGTCCGTGTTGTTTTACTTGGCTCGGTATTATTTTGGCTTGGGCGAATCTCTAATGTCACAGGTAAAGAGCTGATCCGCCGACAAGACAAGCTTGATTTTAGAACCAAAGAAGTGGCGGCTAAGCTGTTTGAAGTCACGGTATTTGTCTTTTTCTTCTTGTTATTGCTCAAGGTGATGGGAATCAATTTAACTGCATTAGCCGTTTTTGGTGGAGCGCTTGGTGTTGGGCTTGGTTTTGGTTTACAGGCGATCGCGTCTAACTTTATTTCGGGCATTATCATTTTATTAGATCGCTCAGTTTCGATTGATGATTATATTGAATTAGACGATGGTCGAACAGGGGTCGTGCGTGAGTTAACGTTACGATCTACGACACTTGAAACCTTTGATGGTAAAGACATCATGGTGCCTAATGAAAAATTTGTGACTGAGAGCTTTACTAACTGGACGCATAAAAATCAGAAACAAAGATACCGTGTTGATTTCTCTGTCGCTTACGACACTGATATTCGTAAGTTAGTTGAGATCATTAAAGAAACGGTCGCTGGCCATGAACAAGTGATCAGTGGGGAAGGTGTTCCCTTTGAAGAGCAACCCGATTGTGAAATCGCGGGATTTGGTGATTCAGGAGTCAATATGTTCGTCGAATTTTGGATGGAAGGGATCGACGATGGGAAAAACCGCGTTGGAGGGGATCTTCTTTTACTGATTTTTGAAGCGATGCGTGACAATGGCTTTGTTATTCCATTCCCTCAACGAGAAGTACGAGTACTACGTTCTGATGACCATGTTGATGTTAATAAAACCACCTGAATTGCGAGGGGGAATCGCAACTCAGGTTGAGTTCGTTTTATTTCGCTAACAGGTTTAAGGTGATTGTTGACTATTATTCCACTTCAACTGGCGGTCGAAATGTCATTTCATGCATGATCACATCACTTGGTAGCGCTAATACATGGCAGATGGTTTTAGCAACACTTGCTGGTGACATATATTGTGGTCTGTCTGCTTCACGAAAGTTGGTATCGGCACCGCCCGGAAATAATGATGTCACTTTAATACCATGTGGCTGCGCCTCTTTCATTAAGATGGCACTAAACCCAGCAAAACCCTGCTTCATTGCGGTATAAACACTCATCGATTCATTTGAGCGTTTAGCGACGGTGCTGACAACGTTAAGAATATAGCCAGATTTTTGGGGCTGCATGACTTTTAAGGCTTCACGGGCGAGTAATATTGGCGCTCTTAAATTGACAGCATATTGCAGATCCAATTCTTCTAGAGTGATATCTTCAATGTTGCACTTTCTAGTGTTCATACCGGCATTGTTGATTAGCACATCGAGTCCATCAAGGTGCTGATAAGCTTCATTAAACATGGTGATAACTTGGTCGGAGTCGGTTAAGTCAGCTTGAATAACATAACATTGATGGCGATCTTTTAATTCATTCAATATGGATTGATTTCGTCCGGTCGCAACGACTTGATGGCCTTGTTCTACAAGTAATTTTGCTGTTTCTAGCCCGATACCGCTGGTTGCACCTGTGATAAGTATCTTCATGAGTTTATCTCTATCCTTATAGCTATAACATGTTGTGTGCCACTCTATTTCAGTGGCTTTACCGTATTCCAATCAAATTTCGATATGTGATTAAGTCATTAATTCACCATTTGCAGACCCGCGGGAATAGAATCGCCAAAGACTCTTTTCGATTCATCTTCTGTGAGTTGTTTTACGTCTCTGACTAATTCAATCCACGTTGGAGTTGCACGACTCGCCGTGAGCTTTTCGATAATCTTCTCGCGAATATCTTCACTAATATCGATACTGCGGTCACCCGTTTTACGGCTCATCATGACCGCGGCGAAGCCAATCATTGGTTCTTGTTTCCAATCAAGTTCAAGCATTTTTAATAGCCATTGATTCACTTGTGCAGCAGGCACAATATTATGCTGACTGCCGTACATTTGAGTGCGAGAAGAAAGGCGACCTAGAGCCCACCAATGTGCTTGCACATATTCGGAGGACTTTTGCGCACGGCTTAAGTACCAATTAGATAATAGGATTTTATCTTCACTGTCTAAATGCTCTAGTGATGCCGAGAGACGAACCATGGCTTCATATCCATGCTCAGTGGCTTCTTTGCCAGTTCCTTTACCACGATGAGCGCCAGGGTGTAGGTATTTTGCGATATCGGCCAAAATGGTTTCTTGTTGTTCTTGGTTAAGTCCACCGGCAATGCGACGCCAAAAAATCCACCAATCCGACCAGGTTTGATGAGAAGGGAATTGAATACCCTGTTGATATAGCGCCCAGGTTTGCTCGCAGCGCCATTCATCCGTAGGGTCGCCAAAGCCTGGACGTAGGGCAAAACCGGCGAGGCGCAGCCATTGCTTTTCATGTGCTTCTGAGCGACGACGGCGTTTTTTACCGAGAGCAAAGGTATCAAATAATTGGCGTAGGATGGAAAAGTCCCATTGCTCGCGCTTACCCAGTTGCTTTTCTAGATCTTTACTTAAAGTTTTAATTAACTTGGTGTTGTCCGATTTTTTATTGGCAGAGTAGGCGGCTGAAATCAGTTGTTTTGCTTGTTCTAGTCGAGGGTGAGCTTGGGCTTGTTCAAATTCTTCATGCTTTCGTGTATCAAATTCGAGTAACCAACGTTGATTGTCGTTTGTTGTACTAACACATTCAATTTTTAAGGTGCCCACTTCGGTCAGTTGGCAAGCGAGCATCACTTCCACTCGATCTTTCTGATTGGCTTGCAAACTTTCACGCGCTTGGCTGCCTTCTAATGTCGCAATATAGGGTGGGAGAGGTTTAAACGCAGCGCGCTCTAAGTTGGTTTGTACGTTGAGTAATAAGCTATTTTGCGGTGGTGTTAAAGCCCCATTGGCATCAATAAATTGCTCTTGCGTTGAGGTTAATAAATCAATTTGAATGGGTTCACCTAGAGTGAGTAAAAATTGACGGCCATTTAGGCGAATTTCTTGCCCGGTATCCGTGCCTTTAGCGAGAACACATAAAGCTTTTGACGCCGAAACATTCTTTTGTTTTAAGTGTAGAAAGTATGAGCGGGCCGAACCACCACCAATCTTAAGTTGTGCGCCATGACGAGCTTTGGCATAAGCGACTGCACCGTAAGCGACGGATAAGTCTGGGCTAGGATTATCAAGTAGAGTAATGGGAGAGCCATGCCATTGGCTAAGTAGCTCAACCATACGATTTTCAACGAGCTCACTATTAAATACGCCGCCGTTGAGTAGTAGCCCTGTCGGCGTTTTACTATCGGGAGAATGGTGTTGAATAAATTCAGCTAAGTGACGACTGATGGCAGCATCTGCTGCATAAGGCAGGCCAAACTCAACCACGGCGGTTTTTCTTTGTTGTGGCATTTCGTTTGGTTGAGTTAAAGGAAAGAAGCCTTCGATAACAATTTGATGGATCTCTTGCTTCGTAATCGGTGCACTTTTTGTCCCACCAATCAAACGTGAACCACTACCTAAAATGGAAATCTTTGCTTCTTCTGCCGCATCAGGACGTAATAAGTCTTCTTTCACTTTACGTGTCTGTTGAATAAGTTTCATCAGCGAAGCGGCATTGAGTTTTTTATGCTGATTTAGACGTTGCTCTGCCAAATGGGCGAGAGCTAAATCGATATTGTCGCCACCTAGCATGAGATGATCGCCCACACCAATACGGTTCAGTGTGAGCTGTTGTTCTTGATATTGGGCTTCAATCAAACTCAAGTCAGTGGTCCCCCCTCCAACATCACAAACGAGTATTGATGGAATATCTTTCAGTTGAGTCGCTGCAGTATCGATATGACGGCTATACCAGTCGTAACAAACTGCCTGTGGTTCTTCCAATAAATGAATATGTTGTAGGCCGGCTAATTGAGCCGCTTTTAAGGTGAGGTTACGGGCGGTTTCATCGAAGGATGCCGGGATGGTCACGACCACTTCTTGCTCTGCTAGCTTGTGGTTAGGGTTATGATGATCCCAACTTTGACGGATATGATTTAAGTAGCTGGCACTCGCAAGCAACGGGGAAACTTTATCTACGTTATCCGAACTCGACCAAGGTAGGATTTCAGACTCTCGATCAACCGCATCATGAGATAGCCAGCTCTTGGCACTGGCGACTTGGCGGCCTTCAATTTGAGCGCCTAATTCACGGGCCCACTCACCAATTATGACTTGTTCTAACTCACCTTCAACCGGTTGTAAATCCCAAGGCAGTGACATATCAGATGATTGAAATTGTCCTTGAGTCGGGTGAAAGCGGAATGAGGGAAGCAGAGGCTTACGCACTACTTCACCAGGGCCAACCAGTTGATCTATTTCAAAAATATTCACCTGGCTTTGGGCTAAATCATCTTGAATTTCACAGTAGGCAAGCACGCTATTGGTGGTGCCTAAATCAATTCCAATTAGGTAACGGGCATTTGATTTGATTGGAGAATTCATGATGTTTTCCTAAAGCAAAATAAAAACAAAAGGGCATTGAATGAAAGCGTTAGTATCTATTCAATTCAATGCCCTTAGTTGATGTAGAGTGTGTGGTCTAATTCGTTACTGCTGACGAACGCTAAACTCAACTAGCCACTTTTGGCCATTATCTTTGGCGATGGCTTCAAGTTCTAAGGTGCCAATTTCAGTAATGGTTGCGGCCAAGTTCACTACGACCACGTCACCTACATTTCGACCTTCTTTGGCATCCAAAGTGACATGAATTTCTGGAAGCTCTTCGAGTTCCTCTGGTGCCCAATAATCGAGATGGGTGCCGACGACATCTTCGCGGCGAATGGTAGAACCATAGAATTGGAACTGTACAGGTTGACCGATGACTAACCCAAATTCTTGGCTAGACAGTTCAACGTGACTACCTTCTTCCATACCAAATGGTGCAACGCAAATCGCTTCCATCGGTGGTGCCATTCCTGGGATAGCCGGCATGGCACTTTCTATACCTACATAGTAGCTGTTTGCAATACCACCGCGAATACGAACACCACTGTTATTGTTTTCCATATTATGGCGAACAAAGCCGTAGTAACTTGCACCGCGAGCGACCGCTAAATCAAGATCAACACCAGTTAGCGCTTGTGTTTTTTCGTTATGCTCTTGAGTTAACCAAGAGTTAATAATGCCAAGCAAACGCTCAGAAATAAGCTCAGATTTTAATACACCACCGTTAAATAATACTTTGGTAGGTTTAATAAAGCTGGAATCATTTTGCTGACTTTGACGAGATAAGAAAGCCGCGATATGACGAGTAATACCGGCATCTTGCGCATAAGGTAAGCCCAGTTGGGTTAAAGCACTGCGAGCCGATTGAACCGGATGTTCGTTAACCGTCACTGTCGGGAAGAAACCTTCAAGCAGTGTTTGTTCAACATCTTGTTGCGTTAATTCTGTTTTGAGGGTGCTACCTAATAGTTTTGAACCTCGGCTAGGTACGACGATCGGTACAGACGTTAAAGTTCGATCATTTAATAGCGCTTCTTTCGCATCACGGCATAGGTGCGCCATGGCTTGAACTTGCCAAGGTTGTAATTGTTTGCCTTGTTGAGCTAGGTTCATTTTGAGGCGGTAGGCAAGAGCTAAGTCCATATTGTCACCGCCAAGCAAGATATGCTCGCCAACCGCAATACGTTCTAAAGCAAGATTGCCGTTTTGTTCGGTGACCGAAACTAACGACAAATCTGTGGTACCACCACCGATATCGACCACTAAAACTAAGTCACCCAGCTCTACTTGCTCACGCCAAGCGGCGCTATTACTGTCAATCCAGCTATAAAGTGCAGCTTGAGGCTCTTCTAATAAGGTCACATTCTGGAAGCCTGCATTACGTGCCGCTTCAGCTGTCAGTTCTTTCGCGGCAGGATCAAATGAAGCTGGAATGGTGATCGTCACTTGTTGTTCGCGCAAAGGTGCATCTTGATACTGATGATCCCAAGCGGCCATTAAATGCTCTAGATATAGTTGTGTTGCTTTCAATGGCGAGACTTTTTGTACTTCGTCATCACTACCTTGTGGTAAAAAAGCACTACGACGGTCGACACCACCGTGACATAACCAACTTTTAGCACTAGCGACTAAACGCATTGGAGTCTTATTACCCATGTTGCGAGCAATACTACCCACGAGTGTATTTGACGTCGAGTGTGACCAAGGTAGGGTATTGGTGCCTGAAGCCATTTCACTGTCATGCGCTTGATATAAAAATGACGGAAGTTGGTTTAATGAATCAACTTGGCCTTGAGCAATTAATTGTGGCACAGCAAACACATTCACTTGTGGTTCATCGACACCGATTGGGCAATACGACAAAACACAATGGGTAGTACCTAAGTCGATACCGATAAAATATTGACTAGTAGACATTACAGCTCAACCTCTGCTGGGGCTAATACCTTGGCATCGTAATTTTCAGATAGCTTTGGTAGGGTGATGGTATCGGCTTTCCAACCTTTATGAACCAGCGTACCCGTGAATGGCGCTTGACCTGATACATTGCCGGTTAAGCGAACTTCTTGTGCATTAAAGCCTTCTTCAATGATAATGCGAGATTCTTCGTCTTCTGCGCGAATGTGACTTAATTTGAAGTGATCGGCTAAGACTTTTTGGCCACCAATGTGAATCACGCGAGCTGCTGCACCGACTTCTTCATCGCTAAAGCCAGTTAAATCTTCAGATAAGAAATCAATTAAACGTGCTTCTTGCTGGAAAATAGACATTAATTGAAGTGCTGAGTCGGTTGGAGCGCTTTTTAATTTAGATTCAACTTCAACAATTTTCTCAACTACTTTTTCGACTTCGACGACTTTTTCCACTTCAACGATCTTCTCAACCGGCTTTTCTACCTCGACAATTTTTTCGACAGGTTTTTCGACGATTTTTTCTACCGTTTTAGTTCGAAAGCTCAATAGAAGAAATAGGAGTGTTGTTACCGCTAAGATGGTATGGAATAAATCGATAGTGGTTGGAATTGCCGATAAGTCAAAAGTCATGATTATTTTATCTCGTAGCTTAATTTGATTAGTTAAATTCGATTCTAAGTGATCATATTAGGGTGAAAATTGAATTCACAAGTATCAGAGAGCACTTAAGCGCAATGTCAGATATTTTAACATAAGCTTGTTAAATTCCATTATAGAATCATGCCTACATTAAGACTATTGGTTACTCTTTGTGCTATCTGGCGGCTATTTGTCGTTATACATAAGTGGTTAAGCGATTAAAATAACAGATAAAGTACGTTTGGTGGTTTAGTTGATGACGCTATGAACGAATTGGGGTCGAGAAATTATTGGATCTTGGTTAGAATTCAACTCTTGATTTTTATGGGTAAATTGTCGCATGAACTATAACAGAGTCGTCTGTTTCGATTTAGAAATGTGTTGCTGGAATGTCGATGGTGTTGGCACAACCGGTGAAATTATTGAAGTGGGTTTAGCCGAGATTGACCTTAACAAAGGTGAGATCGTTAAGCGTGCTCAATATTACGTACGACCTGAACATGATGAAATATCTGCATTTTGCTTTGAGCTAACGGGCATTACACCACGTAAGGTACAAAAACAAGGCCGCCCATTGGAAGATGTCTTGAAGTCGATGATCAAAAATTTTGGTGGTCCGAATAAGATCTATGCTGCTTGGGGGCATGATGATGATATTCTGCGGAATGAGTGTCTGGAAAAAGGGTTAGAATTTCCTTTTAAAGAATTTTTAAACTTGGCCACTTTATATCGAATGAAGTATCGTTTGAAAGATAAAAGAATCGGTCATAAAGCGGCACAAGAAAATTTGAATATCGAGTGGGAAGGACGTCAACATTCAGGGTACGTGGATGCGTATAATTTGGCGAAATTAGCTTTAGCGATTTTATAGCGACCAATATACCGAAAATTATTAAAACTTTGAGTCATTAAAAAGCCCGCTTAGTTGAAGTTAACTAAGCGGGCTTTTTCATTTTTGTGTAACGGGGTTAAGCGTTCGCTTCATCAAAGCTTTTATTGATTTCTTTTTTATCACCAAGTAAACGTGAGGTGATGGTACCAGCTGTCATTGCACCACTAACGTTTAAAGCGGTACGAGCCATATCGATCAGCGGCTCTATTGAAATCAATAGTGCAGCAATAGTGACGGGTAAACCCATAGCAGGTAAGACAATAAGCGCCGCAAATGTTGCACCGCCACCCACACCTGCAATACCAAATGAGCTAATAGTAATGATTGCGACTAATGAAAGAATAAAGTTCACATCCATTGGGTTTATACCAACAGTAGGGGCAACCATGACGGCAAGCATAGCAGGGTAGATGCCCGCACAACCATTTTGACCGATAGTCGCACCAAAGGTAGCTGCTAAGTTGGCAATAGCTGGTGGCACTTTTAACTTAGTAATTTGCGCTTCTACGTTCAAAGGAATCGTCGCCGCAGAGCTACGAGATGTGAATGCAAAGGTAAGTACTGGCCAAATACGCTTGAAGTATTCTTTTGGGCTTACACCAACGAAAGAAACCAGTATGCCGTGCACCACAAACATTAGGAAAATCGCAACATAAGAGGCAACAATAAAGCCAATTAAGCTTAAAATATCATTAAGGCTAGAAGTTGCGACGACTTTTGTCATTAGTGCCGCAATACCGTATGGGGTAAGGGCAATGATCATTTTCACTAGACGCATAACGATCGATTGCACTGCATCAACAAACGTGCGTATTGGTGACTCAAGATCTTGCTTCTCTTTCATCACGTGACGCGCTGCAATACCGACTAAAATTCCGAAAATCACCACGGCAATAATAGAGGTTGAACGTGCCCCTGTTAAATCAGCAAATGGATTAGTTGGGATAAAGCTTATTAACATTTGCGGGATAGTAAGATCGGCAACACTGCCCATTCTGTTTTCTAGCACTGCCATACGAGCGGTTTCTCGAACACCTTCTGATAAACCTTCGGCTGATAAGCCAAAACCATGTGCCACTGCAATACCAATCAAAGCCGAGATCATGGTAGTGAACAGTAATACGCCAATGGTTAATCCGCTGATTTTGCCTAGTGAACCAGAGTTGTCCAGTTTGACTACGGCTGAAATCATGGAAATTAATACCAGTGGCATGATCACCATTTTAAGTAAGCCGACATAACCACTGCCGACCACATTGACCCAATCTAGAGTATTTTTGATAATTGGATTACCTTCACCATAGAAGACATGGATAAGTAACCCGTATGCGCTACCAAGTACTAGACCTAATAAAACGAGGCGAGATAACGTGCTAGATTTTCTTTGTTGTTGAAATAAAAAGAAAAGAATGAGCACAAATACCGCTAAGTTAGCGATAACTGCAAGTGACATAATGAAATCCTTAAAATGGTTTATTCAAAAGAGAGGAAGTATTCTTAATTAAGGTAAATTTACAGTGAGAATAAGTATTCACAAAGCCAAATAAGGTATGAACTATGACGTTTAGTTATATAGATGAAATAATCGACTAGATGAAGCGTGATAGGCAGATGAAAAGCCATCAAAAGAAATGGCTTTCCAATACAGCGTTGCCTTGTTTACTTAATCAATAATAGCCAACCAAATACCTACGCCAATCATTAGCGTCCCAGCTATGCGATTAAGATATTTCACGTTATCACCACGAGTCAAAAAGAGTCGAAGACTTTTACCTCCAGTAGCATAAGCCATCATAGAGATAAATTCTGTCGTCAAAATAATACTAATTAGTACGACCATTTGGTGTGGTACGGATTTATCAATATTAATAAAGGGAGGTAACAAAGAAATCATAAACGCCCAGCCTTTAGGGTTTGCAATTGCGGTGACAAAACCTTGGCTCATTAGTTTTAAACGTTCAGTTGGCTGGTTTGATTGCTCAAGGTTTAGTGACATTTTACCTTTGTTGCGCCACATATTAATGCCTATCCAGATGAGGTATGAGCCGCCTAGCCATTTTAGTGCAATGAATAAGTTAGGGTAATTGAGCATAATTGCTGCGACACCAATCACTGCCAATGTTGCGACTAATGCAACGCCTGCCAGTTCTCCAACCATCATCCAGAGAGTGCGTTTAATACCCACACTCATTCCGAGTGTTAATGCGAGTGTCATGCACATGCCAGGAGTGATTGATACAAAGAAAAACGTTGGAATAAAGGCAGATAAAAGTGCGTAATCGAGCATAATCGGATCCATTTGGAAGGAGGTTTTTACTGTAATAGAATTCGCAAAAATAAGAAAGGGTTGAGTTATTGCTGTCACCGCACGTCAATAAAGAAAATCAGTAACATGCTAAGTACAAAATCAATTTAATGCAGTAGAATACTTAGTTTGATAGCTATTTTAAGAAAATAATCAACTGGATATGACGATTCAAATACGTGCAGCTTCGCAAAAAGACTTACCTCAACTGGATGAGCTCATGTTTCAACTTCATAGCCACCATCATGAGTCATGTCCCGACTTTTTTAAAACGCCTGAAGAAATAGAGCAAGAAAAAAGCATCGCTCGATATTTAGATTCACCCGAATGTCTCGTTTATGTCGCGAAGGAAGATTCTGGTGTCATTATTGGTTTTGTTACTGGACATTTTTGTGAATTAGTTTCAACAGTGAGTAAAGCTGTTCCTATGGGAAGCATTGATGAGTTATTTGTTCTTCCTGCATATAGAAAAACAGGCGTAGCGGACCAGCTTCTATCTAAGATTGAGCACACCTTGATTGATTATGGCGTCCAACAAATTTTTGTTGAAGTATGGAATTTTAACCAAGCCGCTCAGTCTTTATATAACAAACGGGGATTTTCCGCACATATTCATTGGCTTCGAAAGTCAGTGGTTTAGTTGGGTTCAATTTAGGTCATCGAGTGAATAAATATCTATTTTTGCTTTTATTTTTTATAGCACCATTAATGGTATCTGCTGCTCAACAGCCCGTGCCAGAAAAAATTCCATCGAACATAAAAGGCGCTTTGTGCTACATACAATCAGATGATCAGGTTGTTTTTGTTAAGGAAGTATTTACGCAAAAGCTATCGTTACCAGGTGGAACGATTGATCTAAACGAAGCCGCTAATAAAGCAGCAGAACGAGAAACATGGGAAGAAACGGGGTTGGTTGTCACCGCAAAAGAAATACTCACTCAAACTGAAACTGCGGTAGTTTTTCACTGTGAGCCTGCATCCGGTGTCATCGCTTTTACGGCTCGAAATCACCATGGTTTTCATGTATTACCAGCATGGTTTGCCCCTGATTTTGGTATTGAAACGAAACAAGTATTGCTTGGCTATGCAGATATGATTAAACCTCAAGAATATCGTTATCCAGCTCAATACCATCAACAAGTGCTTAATCATGATGTACCCAATGCACCTATTCAATATATCGATTCGGCCATAAGTGCAGCCCCTTTAATGCATCAATTTGAGTTGCCTGTTATTGAAAAAATACAGTCGACAATTTCGTTGCTGCCCAAATGGATTTCAGCGTTTATTTTTGATGTATTGAAAGTGTTTAATTCAACGGCAAGTATTTTTGGCGTTTTATTCTTAATGCCAATAATGATTTATTATTTTGGTGGAAAGCCGAGCTTACAAATGGCATATGTTGGTATCGTAACGGTAACGATTACGTTATTAATTCAATTGGGATTAAAGTTTCCAAGACCCTTTATCTATCTACCACCGTTGCAGCTAACGGATATATTAGGCTTTAGTACACCAAGTATAAGAACGGCACTTAGTATCGTGCTGATTGGTTATCTTTTTCATATATGGAAGAAAATGTATGAATATGAGTCTATCTGGCGATGTTTAGTGTTGTTGATTGGTGTAACTCTTATTCAAGGGCTATCCAGCATTATGCTCGGAGAGCAATTTATTTCGGATGTACTATTTGGATATGTTATAGGGCTATTAATTTTGTGGCATTACATTCGCCTTGATGATAAACAGTCTGTCGCGGCGAAGCTTATTATGTTACAACCAGCATTGTGGTGGGGCTCCCTTGGTGGTTTACTTATACTGGCTTACTCCCTACATTCAATACAGTTAGCTAACCTTGCTGGGATCACATTTGCTTTTGTGATTTCATTACCAAGTCTAATCAAAGTTCCTCATTTAACGTTACCTTATTTAATCGTAAAAATGGTAGCAACGTGTTTGATTACCTACGGAATTTTCATCACCCAACAACACTGGCTAACTTCTATTACTCAAAGCTCAATTAGTGGTTATTTTGCTCAATGTGGTTTTTGGTTTGTATTAACGTATATTGTCATTAAAATCAGTTGTATTGGTAGTTATCCGAAAAAATAGAGAAATCCTCATGACATCTAAAGCGGTTGTAGTTTTCAGTGGTGGGCAAGATTCAACCACTTGTCTCGTGAAAGCCTTAAAAGAATTTGATGAAGTGCATGCCATTACTTTTGATTATGGTCAAAGGCACAAATTAGAAATTGAAGTGGCTCAATCTCTAGCAAAAAAGCTAGGGGTTAAAGCTCATAAAGTGATGGATGTTGGTCTGTTAAACGAATTGGCGATAAGCTCGTTAACTCGTGACGACATTCCGGTATCGCATGAATTGCAAGCTAATGGGCTACCTAATTCATTTGTGCCTGGGCGTAATATCTTATTTTTAACCCTTGCTGGGATTTATGCTTATCAAATTGGGGCTCATAGCGTCATCACCGGAGTTTGTGAAACCGATTTTTCTGGTTATCCTGACTGCCGTGATGAGTTTGTGAAATCAATTAATCAGTCTTTAGTTTTAGGTATGGATCGTCAATTTACCATTGAAACTCCTCTGATGTGGTTAAACAAAGCGGAAACATGGGCACTAGCGGATCAATTTAATGCATTAGATCTCGTAAGAAATGAAACATTAACCTGTTATAACGGAATCATCGGCGATGGGTGTGGTGACTGTCCTGCCTGTGATCTTCGAAAGGCGGGTTTAGTCGATTACTTAGAAAACCGAGAAGCAATCATGGCGGCTTTGAACGCGAAACAATCTTAAATTTTTATTCCGCCATAAAAAAGCCCTTCGATGATGAAGGGCTTTTTCGGTTATTACTGCCAATTGTACTTAAAGGTACATTTTAGCCAGCTCACTCGGCTCAACTTCTTTACCTTCAAGTTGAGTATTCCAGTTAGTACCAATTAAAACACCATCTTCAGAAAGCGTGATTAACCAGTCTTCAACAAAGATATCTAACGGAATCTCTAGAACTTCAAAATCCGCCCACTCTTCAACATTGTGCATTTGAGCGTCTTCTTTTGATGACCAGAATGGCATCACTTCACTATTTTCAAACTCTGAAGAATCACAAGCTAACCAGCCATCTTCATTTTTAAGTCCCCAAACCAATTTTGTTTCTTGAGTCTCTTGTACGAAAAGATCAAGATTAGCTTGAATGTCCGATGTTAATTTTGACATGTTATTACTCTCTACTGTGAGTTTTATGAATTTTGTTTAAAAGTTAGGCATATTGTAAGTAAGATCAGGTATGGATACACAATAGCCACTAAATGACCTGACAGGCAAATCCCTTAAGATAAAAACCTTCAGGGTAGGCGCTATCTACAGGGTGATCAGCTGCTTGTCCAAAACGTTCTATAAATTGCATTTTACGTCCAGCATCTAAAGCTGCATCAGCTAAGATTTTCTGGAATAGGTTTTGCTCCATAAGACCTGAGCATGAATAAGTCAGCAAAGTGCCACCCGGTTTTAAAATCTGCATGGCCAACATATTGATGTCTTTATAACCACGACAAGCTCCATTTAATTGCGCTTTTGATTCGGCAAACTTTGGTGGATCCATGATAACGACATCAAATTTAGTGCCATTTTCACGATACTCGCGTAAAAGTTTAAATACGTCGGCATTTAAGAATTCAGCTTTAGAAATATCAAAACCATTTAATTCCGCGTTTGCTTTAGCATTATCGAGGGCAGGTTGTGATACATCAGCATTTACAACATGTTCAGCATTACCTTTTAATGCATAAAGACCAAATCCACCAGTGTAGGAAAAACAGTTCAGTACGGTTTTTCCATCGACATATTTCATTGAAAGCTGACGGCTGTCGCGTTGGTCAAGGTAAAAACCAGTTTTATGGCCAGATTTAATATCAACTTGAATCTTTACGCCATTTTCTTCAATAACGACAACATCTGGTGGTGTGTCGCCATGCAAGACGCCTTGACGTTCTTTTAAGCCTTCTTTTTTACGTACCGATACATCAGAACGTTCGTAGATGCTACAAGTTGGATAAACGACTTTTAATGCTTCAATGAGTTCTTCACGTTTTGCTTCTGCGCCGGCACTGAGTAGTTGGCATACGAGAAAATCTTGGTAGCGATCAATGGTGATACCAGGTAGTCCATCCGATTCACCTGCGATTAAACGATAACCAGTCAATCCACCACGTTCGATAATCGCATTACGCATATTTTGAGCATCAGTTAAGCGTTGAATAAAGAAATCGGTATTAATGTCTTCTTTCTCAAAGCTCCAAACACGAGCACGAATTTGAGATTGTGGAGAGAAAGCGGCTTTCGCTAACCATTGTCCTTGGTTGGAATAGATATCTACCGTTTCTCCTAATGCTGGTTTTCCATCGATTCTTTGAATACCACGAGAAAAAACCCAAGGGTGGCGACGAAGTAGAGATTTTTCTCTGCCTTTAACGAGATAGATAGCTGCTGACATAGTTAGAAATTGCCTGAAAAAATAGGATGCGCTATTTTCATGGAATGTGAGTAGGAAAGCAAATGAATCGCTATAAATGTTTTGTATCCGATGCTTTATCACTAAGCTTATATAGGAACGAAGAATAAATGAACGTAAAAATAGGAGTACGTATATGACGATGGTAAACCGAATGTTTGTGGTGTCAGGTAGGGTGCAAGGAGTCGGGTTTCGTTATCAAACAGCACATTATGGGCTGACACTAGGTTTGACCGGTCACGCCAAAAATCTTACGAACGGTGATGTTGAAGTGCTCGCGTGCGGGAATGAACAAAAGGTCGCGGAGTTCTATGAGTGGTTAAAGAAAGGGCCAAGAACTGCTTATGTTGAGTCGGTAAAAGAAATTGAAACGAACTTAGTCACAGAAAGGGATTTCGCTATTTTATAGTGGTAGAGCATGATCCCTTAATATGACCAGTTTTCATGTTTATAAGCATTTTGCAGGTTTCGGTAAACCGGCTAATTTTGTGGCTTGTTTCGCCGGGCCTTTGCGGAATAATGTAAACAGGTATTTGCTATTGCCTTTTTCTGGGCCATGTTCTTTTTCCATTGCTTTAACCAGCATACGTACCGCAGGAGAAGTATTAAATTCAAGATAAAACTTTCTGACAAAGAGAATGACTTCCCAATGCGCGTCAGTAAGTTCAATTCCTTCATGTTCTGCGATCATAGGAACAAGATTTTCGTCCCAGTCTGCGTGGTTGAGAAGGTAGCCTTCTTTATCTGTTTCGATGGTTTTGCCGTTATATTGATACATTTATACAGTCCTGTCAGCGTTAGCTGAATATTCATTGCTGGCGGTAATCATAATAGTAATCAGAGGCTGAATCTAATGATATTGGTATCAAAACTTTTTAGCTGCATTAAATTGACACAAAAAAGCCTGAAAGTTTCCCTTCAGGCTTTAGTATATTTAATCATTTCAGTAGCAGAATTAATCTCGGCTTGTAATACCTAAGATGCTCAATAAGCTAATGAAAATATTATAAATTGAAACATACAGAGTGATCGTCGCTGAGATATAGTTCGTCTCGCCACCACGTACGATGTTCTGTGTTGTCAGCAAAATAGCGCCAGTTGAGAATAGAACAAACATTGCGCTTAGAGCTAGGTGGAACATCGGAATTTGGATGAAGAAACTTGCCACCATACCAACGATCAATACAATTGCACCTGCCATCATAACGCCGTTTAGCACTGATAAATCACGTTTAGTGGTTAATGCATAAGCCGAGGCTGCCATGAAAGATAAAGCAGTACCACCAAGTGCAGTGACAATAACATCACCCATTCCAGCACCAACGTACATATTCAGGATTGGACCAAGGCTATAGCCTAAGAAACCCGTGAATAAGAAAGCGAAGACTAAACCTAAGCTAGAGTTGCGGTTTTTTTCCGTTAAGAAAAGTAAACCATAGAAACCAACTAGCATCAGGATAATGCCTGGACGAGGTAAGTTTAGCGCCATTGATACACCAGCCACAACCGCAGACCAAAGTAGTGTCATTGACAATAAAAAGTAAGTGTTACGTAACACTCGGTTTGTTTGTACAACGCTTTCGCTTCTTGCAGAGCGTGATGTTAGTGGACTGTTCATAGTTTCCCTCGTTAATACACTTGATACCTATAACATTAAAATTTGAGTACTTGGTTAATGCTATTGGCTTACTTAAAAAATAAACTAAGTATCGTTAAGTACATTTATGGTGGTAAAAGTTCACTTTTTCAAGGCCTTCACTAAATATACTCAGTAACTTTATTCTACGGGAATTTGGCTGTGGCCGTAAGGGTAAGTTGTAACATGATATGAAAAGGTAACGGCCTATAGAATAAACGGTTATTTAACTATTATGTTTCATTCAATGTGACCCAATCTAATTTGACCGAATTATCCATGGTTCGTAAGAAAGGTAACATATCTTCTAATGCTTCTAGCTGCTGTTGGAAATGACAATATTCTCGTAACACTTTGTTAATTTGGTGTTCATCTTTATAAGCTGAGGTGATCTCTTGTACTTGAGAATGTGGGATTTTGGCAAATAAAAAAGCCTTACTGACACATTCTTTCCACTGCAAATTGACTAATTTATTGGTGTCGTCAGTATCGAAGGAAAGATATTGTGTACGGTCATTTTGGTTACGTGAAACGGCGTAACATAGCTGGCTTTCTTTTCGTTCGCATAATGTTTCAATACTTGACTTTAACCATGATTGACCATTAAAGCGTGAAGTGATTTTAGATTGTTTGTTATGAGGTAAACCAAATAAATCAACAACACTCTTTCCCAGTGAGCCATCGGAAAGTGTACCTAAAGCGGATTGCCAAAATAGGGTTTGATGATGAGGTGAAGTCGTGTTGACGCCTAAGTACTCGAATAAAAGAGATTCATCTAAAGCGTTAGGAATCGATTGTAAAATGGCAACCGTATTGTCTCCCAGTTTGAGTTCAGGAGAGCAAAATAGGACGTCTTGAGCCCTAATGTGTCGCGATTCTTTATCTGCTAATAAAGCAACCCCGTACTTTTTTAGTCCTTTAGGGATGAGCCATTGCAAACTCGTTTCTATCCCTTCATACCAATGACTCGGATGCTGGATAATGTCGCAAGTGACAGAAAAAAAACCGGTTTCAGAGTCATAGCATTTTGATGACAATAAATATTGTATAAAACCATCATGTTGAATCGACGTGACGTTCAAAAGTAATTTGGCGCGTTGGGTAGGTAAACTCATACTGCTCTAGGCCCATCTTGATCGGTAAAGTAGTGGGCATTCTAATCAGGCAAAAATGTGACGGCTATACAGCATCGAGCTGTTGGTGCTTTTTTGAGAGCCACTTTGAACTATTCAATTACTCAATTACATTGATTACGTAAATTCCAGCATTGACCTCAGCATGTCAGTTTACTTCTCATACCTTTTCTCCGTTAATTCAATTACTTTCACTGTGATCTTTAAATCACTCGCAAAAGCAATATATCCTCAGTTTTGATGCTGTTTTTATTCCCTTATCCGGCACTAATCTCTAGGTGGTTCAAAACAATAAGGAGACACCTATGTTTAAACGGAAAACGATCGTTGTCGCTTTAGCGGCATTTTACGCCCTCCCAACTTATGCAAACATGACGATTCAACCGGATCCGGATAACCCGACTGGTTATGTTGTTGACCGTGGCGAGCTTGAAGCGATAGAGCAACAAAAGACCGCAGATCCTATGTATGCGGTATGGTCGAAAGCGCTTGAAACCAGAGATAACAGTATCGTTGATGCGATTGAACCGGGAGCTGAGACTAACCCGGACAACGTTAAGCGTGTTGAACGGGTATTTCCGCTTTCTGATTGGAATTATTTAACCCAAATGGCGGCTCCAGAATATACCTATAGCCGTTTTTTAAAAGCCATAGGTAAGTTTCCTGCTTTCTGTGGGGAGTATACCGATGGCCGTGATTCGGATGCGATATGTAAAAAATCCATCATCACCGCATTTGCTCATTTTTCACAAGAAACGGGTGGGCATATCGCGAAAGATAATGTTTCCGATAACCCACTTGCTTTAGAAGAGTGGCAACAAGCATTAGTGCACGTGAGAGAAATGGGTTGGTCTGAAGGACAAGTCGGTTATACAACAGGCTGTGGGCAAGATGATTGGCAAAATAAGCGTTGGCCTTGTGCGGCAGGAGAAGGCTATTTTGGTCGAGGCGCAAAACAACTTTCTTATCATTTTAATTATGGCGCTTTTTCGGAAGTCATGTTTGATGGCGATGCGACAGTATTACTCAATAATCCAGGGTTAGTCGCTGATTCATGGCTAAATTTAGCATCAGCGATTTGGTTTTTCTTAACGCCTCAAGCGCCTAAGCCTGCCATGTTACATGTGATTGATCGCACTTGGGTTCCATCGCAGCGTGAGCTTGATGCAGGGATTGGTTATGGCTTTGGTACCACAATTAACATTATCAATGGTGGTATAGAGTGTGGTGAACAAAACAAAGAAAAAGGCCAACCAGTAAACCGTATTCGCTACTGGGAAGGGCTTGCAGAACACTTTCAGATCCCAATTGAAAGTGATGAAAAAAATACTTGTTGGCAACAAACACCTTATGGAAGTTTAAATTTAAACGGTGCAACGGATGTGCTGTATACCAATTGGGATGGTAACTGGAAGTATTATTCTGATCGCCCTGGTGGTTATTCATTTGAATGCGAGTTAGTGGGTTTTCAAACGGCATATTCAGCCTTAATACCTGGTGATTATGAAAAATGCGTCGAAAACTTTTATGGCTCTCATGCTGGTTGGCCAGAAGTAAGGGTGGTTGATAATCTTGAGCCGGTCACTCCAGAGCCAGTTGACCCTCCTGTGGATGGTGTGAATACATGGGAAGCAAGTAAGGTTTATACTGGCGGCGATCAAGTGAGTTACCAAGGTGCTATTTATCAAGCTGCATGGTGGACTCAAGGTGATACACCGACAAGTGGTGGCCCTTGGTCTCTAGTCAGCGGTGAAGTCAATGGCGGTGGGGATGTTGAACCTTTGCCAGAGCCTGAACCGACACCAGAGCCTGAACCAACGCCTGCAGAAGAATTCATTACTTGGCAGCCGGGTGTTTCTCAAATTTCTAATGGCGACAAAGTAACCTATTTGGGTAAGTGCTTTATTGCGAAAAATGGCCCCGGTATTTGGGAGTCACCGGTACAGTCCAATTGGTTCTGGGATGAAATTCAGTGCCAATAATAGAGTGATATTGAAAAGCATCGAAGCATTGTGATAAACATAAGAAATACATAAAAAAGCCTTAGCGTGTTGCGCTAAGGCTTTCGTTTATATGGTATTTTTCTTTTTAGCGTCTTGACGCATTAAGGGTAAGTTATGATTAATGATGCAAAATTTGGCTTAAGAAATTGATGGTACGATCCGATTGAGGATTTTCGAAAAACTCTTTCGGATTATTTTCTTCAATAATTTCCCCTGCATCCATAAAGATCACGCGGTCGGCAACTTCTTTCGCAAAGCCCATTTCATGAGTTACACACAACATAGTCATACCTTCACCCGCGAGTTCGACCATGACATCCAGCACTTCACGTACCATTTCAGGATCGAGGGCAGAGGTAGGTTCATCAAACAACATGATTTGTGGGTTCATGCAAAGCGAGCGAGCGATAGCAACCCGTTGTTGCTGACCACCAGAAAGTTGCCCAGGATATTTATCCGCTTGATCTGGAATTTTTACGCGCTCTAAATATTTCATTGCCACTTTTTCAGCTTCCGCTTTAGGCATTTTTTTTACCCAAATTGGCGCTAACGTGCAATTTTCTAACACCGTTAGGTGTGGGAAAAGATTAAAGTGTTGGAAACACATCCCCACTTGTTTACGTATAGCTTCAATGTTTTTTAGATCTTCAGTCAGCTCGATACCGCCCACATTGATGCTGCCTTTTTGATGCTCTTCAAGATGGTTAATGCAACGAATCATGGTCGATTTCCCTGAACCCGATGGGCCGCATATAACGATTTTTTCGCCTTTTTTAACATTCAAATTAATATTTTTAAGTACGTGAAATTCCCCATACCACTTATTCATATTGTCGATTTGAATCATATAATCTTGTTGTTGAGTCATAATTACTTCCTTGAATACTTCTATTTTTCAATAGCCTTATCTCTTATGGCCGGTATGGAGTTTGTTTTCTAAGTAAATGGAATAACGTGAAATTCCAAAGCAAAATACCCAAAATACTAACCCAACAAACACATAGCTTTCGGTTGAATAGCCTAACCAATCAGGGTCGTTATTGGCTGCCTGGCCAATGCCTAATACGTCATACATACCAATGATGAGGACGAGACTGGTATCTTTTAATAAAGATAAGAAGTTATTCACTATCGATGGAATCGTGATTTTTAACGCTTGGGGCAGCACAATTAATCCCATTTTTTGCCAATAAGAAAGACCAAGAGAGTCGGCCGCTTCATATTGTCCTTTAGAGATTGCCTGCAAACCACCACGCACTACTTCTGCCATATAGGCTGAATAGAACATAACGACCCCGATGAGCGCTCGAATGAGCTTGTCGGTTTGAACGCCTTCAGCGAAAAATAGTGGCAGCATAACTGACGCCATGAACAAGACGGTAATCAATGGAACGCCACGCCAAATTTCAATGTAAGCAATACTTAACTTACTGATAATCGGCATTTTTGATCGGCGACCTAGAGCTAAAACCACACCGATTGGTAGCGATAGCACAATGCCAATGGTTGATAAAATGAGCGTGACCAAAAGGCCGCCCCATTGGTGAGTATCAACAACCGGTAAACCGAACATTGAACCTTCAAGCAGACCCGCCATTAAAATAGGGTAGGCACTGCCAAAGAAGATAAATATCCATGAGCGTTTAGGTGTTTTCTCATAGGCCATTAAGATAACGAGAATGGCTAACGTCCAATAAAAGAGCTTAGGTCTCCAAAGCTCAGCTGCTGGATAAAAGCCAAACATAAATTGGTCCCAGCGAACGCTGATAAATACCCAACATGCTCCGGTATCGGTACACGCATCACGAGTTGAGCCTAACCAATTAGCATTGATGATTCCCCAGCCAGCAATCGACCAAATTGTTGTTACCGCAATATAAGCCATGACGAGCGTTAAAATGCTATTTAATGGGGTACTAAATAAGTTTTTGCGTAACCAGCCGATAAAGCCAACAGTATTTGCTGGTGGCGGAAGGCTTGGTTGAAATTGGTGTTTTTTCATCTAACTTCTCCGCCTATTATCTTTCTACTAACGCAACTTTGCGGTTATAGATGTTCATCAACCATGAGGTCAGTAAACTTAGACCTAAGTAAACGCCCATAGTCATGAATATGATTTCAATAGCTTGTCCTGTTTGATTGAGTGTCGTACCGGCAAAAACAGAGACGAGATCCGGATAACCAATCGCCATGGCAAGTGATGAGTTTTTAGTTAAATTCAAATATTCACTCGTCAGCGGTGGCACAATGATCCGCATTGCTTGTGGCACAACAACCAGTTTTAAGGTTTTAGAACGCGATAAGCCTAGAGCTGTTGCTGCTTCGGTTTGGCCATGACTAACGGCATTGATTCCAGATCGAACTATTTCAGCAATAAAGGCCGAGGTGAATATTCCGAGAGCGATCCAAAGTGCAAACAACTCAGGAAGGATGGTAATACCACCTTTGAAGTTAAAGCCCTTTAACTCTGGATAATCAGCTGATATTGGCATACCCATTAAAAAGTAAGCAATCAAAGGTAATCCGACACACAAACCTAAAACAATTCTGACAACAGGAGTTTGTAACCCTGTCACTTTTTGTTTGTTTCGAGCCCAGAAGTACACTCCGATACTTAAAACTACCGCTAAAATGGCAGCAACACCTATTAGCCAACTTCCGGATTCAAAAACTGGTTTAGGTAAATATAAGCCACGTATATTTAAAAATAAGGCTTCACCTAGACTCAAGCTTTGTCGAGCAGAGGGGAGCGCTTGTAATACTGCAAAATACCAAAATAGTATTTGTAACAGCGGCGGGACATTACGAACAATTTCGATAAATACAGCAGCAAGGCGGTTTACCATCCAGTTGGAAGATAAACGTGCAATACCCACCGTAAAACCAAGAATGGTCGCTAAGATAATACCGAGAATAGAGACGAGAACAGTATTCAATAAGCCAACGATGAACGTGCGGCCGAATGTGTAGGTTTCATCATACTCAATTAAGCTAAGGCTGATGCCAAAGCCAGCTTCACGATCAAGAAAACCAAACCCGGTGGAGATACCACGGTCATTCAGGTTGGTCATCGTGTTATTGATGATGATGTAGAAAAAGTACCCCAGAGCAGCCACTGTAATCAGCTGGAAAACGATAGAGCGGACTCTTGGGTTATAGATTAGACGAGAAAGGGAGCTACCAGATTCTGACTGATTGACGGCTTTCTCAGATTCATTGGGTTTCATACTACGTAACCTCAAAATCATTTAAAAAAAAGGGCAGCCGAAACCACCCTAGTTCAGTTTGTTATGAAGTTATTTGTATTAACGGATTGGTGGTGCGTATTGGAAGCCACCAGCGTTCCAAAGTTTATTCACGCCACGGTCAACTTTTAATGGAGAACCTTGACCGACAGTGCGCTCAAACATTTCACCATAGTTACCGACTTGTTTCACAATCTGGTAAGCCCAATCGTCTTTAAGACCTAAGCCTTCGCCTTTAGGGCCATCAAGACCTAAAATACGTTTAACGTTTGGATCGTTCGATTTTTTCATTTCATCGACATTTTTCTGAGTAATGCCGTATTCTTCAGCATTAATCATGGCAAATAATGTCCACTTAGTAATGTTAAACCATTGATCATCACCTTGGCGAACCACAGGCCCTAGAGGCTCTTTTGAAATGATTTCAGGTAAAACGACCGCTGAGCTTGGATCTTTAAGATTTAAACGTAGTCCGTAAAGTTGAGATTGGTCAGAAGTTAGGACATCACAGCGACCTGAATCAAAGCCTTTCGCTGTTTGGTCCATGGTGTCAAATACCACAGGTTTGTATGACATGCCTTTCAAACGGAAATAGTCAGCAAGGTTTAGCTCAGTTGTGGTACCGGCTTGCACACAGACAGAAGCGCCATCAAGTTCCGTCGCACTTTTCACGCCTAAGTCTTTTTTCACCATGAAACCTTGGCCATCGTAATAGGTTGTGCCTACGAAGTTAAGGCCAAGAGAACCATCGCGTTGTAGCGTCCAAGTGGTATTTCGAGATAGAACATCAACTTCGCCAGATTGAAGTGCAGTGAAGCGTTCTTTTGCGTTGAGTGGCACATATTTTACTTTCGATTTATCACCTAATACGGCAGCAGCAACCGCTTGACAATATTCGACATCAAGACCTTCCCATTGGCCTTTAGAGTTTGGGTTAGAAAAGCCTGCAAGGCCCGTACTAACACCACATTTTAGTTCATTCGCTTTTTGTACATCTTGAAGTGTACCGGCGAAAGCCGAGTTGGCCAGCATTGCGGCAGAAACTGCGACAGCTGAAGCGAGAAGTTTAATTGATTTTTGCATGTGTATCCTTCCTGTATACGTCCATTGAAATCAGGTTGAACTGAAAACGAATTTGTCTGTGATTGATTAAAACTAATGTTGTTGTAATTAAAATACTTGCTAGATACGCCCTTTATTTAGTTTAGGTTTTGTATCTTTTACTCTTAAAGAGTAGGAAAGAATTTGAAATACACAAACCACTACATCCATTATGTGGTTGAGTTGCATCACAAATCTTTCGTTAAATTTAGAATGAATAAATGTCATGACAATGTAAATAGTGCAAAGTCGCACCACAATGTCACATTTAATCTTTTGTTCTAAATAAAACGATTAGGGCGATATAAAAGAAATAAAATTAGGTTAATATTTAGAGTTAAAGTGATGTATGGGTAGTAAATTCAAAGTAAAATTGTTTGTGATAAGGATCTGATGTTTCCTATATGCACAAATTTGGTAGTATCAATCATGAGTTATCCATCACAAAAAGGAATTAAATGCGCTATTTCCCGATTTTCCTCGATCTAAATAATAAAGCGGTACTCGTTGTGGGTGGCGGAGAAGTGGCTTGCAGAAAAGTCGACATGCTTCTCAGAGCAGGGGCAAATGTCACGGTTGTATCGCCGAATATTCATCCTCACTTGCTTTCATTATCAGAGCAACAGTCGCTACTTTGGGTGAAAGCATTCTATCAATCTGAAATGTTGCATGACTACATTCAAGTGTGGGCCACAACCGATAATCCTGATTTGAATCATCAAGTTCATCATGATGCGAAACGGAAAAATATCATGGTAAATGTTGTGGATGACAAACCTTATTGTGATTTTATTACGCCTTCCATGATCAACCGTGGTCGCATTCAAATTGCAGTATCGAGTGGTGGGGCATCACCGGTATTAATCCGTTATCTGCGTGAAAAATTAGAATCGATACTGCCGCAAAATTTATCATTATTGGCCGATTTTGGCGCATCTAAGCGTAATAGTATTAAAGAATCATTAGCCACGGTAGATGAAAGACGTAAGTTTTGGGAACGTTTCTTTTCTTCGGAAAAAATGCCAACGATCACTAAACGGGAACAATTGGAATCTCTTTATTTAGATACTTTGCAAGATAAAGTGGAAGTGACTTCTGTTCTACATTGGATTCAATTTAATCATGATGTAGAGAATCTCTCGATTAAAGCGTTGCGACTAATGCAAGAATCAGAATTGGTTTTATACCCAACAAACTGTCCATTCGAATTTGTTGATTTATGCCGTCGTGATGCAGATAGGGAGGAGTATCAAGATATTCATCAATTGGCTGCGTTAATCGAGAGAGCCAAAGCGGATAAATTAAGAGTGTGTATATTTACCTCAAGTGCTCCAATTGCCTCAGAACTAAAACTTTTAATGGGTAATGACAAGCTAATTAGAATTGCTGAATAAACCATCAACTTAGTCTAGACTTTAAAGAGTAGGCTTTGCGGAGGTGGTTATGGAGCACCAGCATAATCAAAAAGATAACCCTTTAATTCACGATCTCGTGACGAAAGGGTTTATTTATACCACTTTGCACCATTTATCGTGGCCGCAACAAACCTTAACGGTGGATAATGGCTTAGTGTTACGGTTTTACCATCGTGGCATGTTGAGCATTACTCCTGCCAAATACAAAGGGGACAGTGCCACGGTTATATCGGTGGGAATTCATGGTGATGAAACTGGCCCGATTGAACTGGCTGATAAACTGGTCACCCAAGTGCTATCTGGTGAGGTAACTATTAGTCATCCGTGTTTGTTTATATTTGCTCACCCTGATGCCACGATCAAAAAACAGCGCTTTATAGAACAGAACCTCAATCAGCTTTTTGAAATGTCTACTATGCAGATACGAGGCATTGAAGGCGAAATTGCTGCAAAGATAAAAGATGTGGTTGAATTGTTTTTTGAACGATCTTCTGGGAAGAAACGCTGGCATCTCGACCTTCATTGCTCATCTCGCCCTTCACAATACCCAGTTTTTGCTATCCGCCCAGCCACTAGACACCAATCTGACGACACTGACCAAGAATTAAAATATTTTGCCCAGCACGCTGATGTTCAAGCTGTTTTACTATGTCACCATCCAAGTTATGCGTTTAGTTGGTATACCGGTGAATATTTTCAAGCTAAGAGCTTAACGATAGAGCTCGGGCAGCTAAGAGCATTGGGAGAAAATGATCTTTCGGTATTTACCTCGTTTTTATCGGGTATGCATTTATTGCTTAATCGAAATGAAAAAGTCGATGATGTGAATTGCATGAATCAAGATATTGCCGTTTATGATGTGGTGGATGAGATACGTAAACAACACTCAGATTTAGCTTTTACCGCGAGACAGGCGTTAATTAATTTTGAACCACTGTACTTAAACCAAGTGTACGGAATACAAGGCGGTGCTCCAATGATCTGTGAGTCTGGTGGGCACGCTTTAGTGTTTGCTAACGACAAGGTCGATGTTGGTCAGAGAGCAGCCTTGTTAGTGGAAAGAATTCGTTAATGATAAATATATCCTGACTTTACTTTTCAATTGGTGTGTAACTGGTTATGGTATCGCAAATACTGCTATTTATACCCAAGTGACTATGATCATATGCGATTCAATCAGTTAATTCACATCAAACACCAGCGTTGGAAACTGCCATTTATTTTAATCACTATCTTTTTAGCCTGCGTGAGTGCTATTTATTTATCGGTTGGTGATCTATCCCTGTCTTTTTTTCATCCTATGTCAGATTTACAACAACAAGTGTTGGTGAATCTTCGTTTGCCTCGACTAATGGCGGCGATTTTATTAGGTGCTTCCTTAGCGGTAGCGGGTGCAACGTTACAGGTATTACTGGGTAACCCTCTAGCCGAGCCCGGAATCATTGGCATTTCAGGTGGTGCAAGCCTGGCAATGGTGATCGCGTTGTTCTTCTTCCCCATGTTAATGTCGCCACTAGGGTCTATGGCTGTGGCGATACTCGGTTCGTTAGTATTTACCTTATTGATCGTTTCTCTTGCCAAAGCGATGCGTTTAACCACTGGGCGATTGCTGCTTATTGGGGTGGCATTAGGGATTTTATCTGGCGCAGTCGTAACCTGGGCATTTTATTTTAGTGATGATTTCAATCTTAGAATTTTAATGTATTGGTTGATGGGCAGTATTGGCGGGGTGTCTTGGGCTCAGGTCTCACTAGGCTTAATCATGTTACCCTGTATCGTTTGGTTGTGTTTGAAAGGTCGTGATTTAGATCTACTGATGGCCGGTGAACAACATGCCAAACAACTTGGCTTGGATGTATTTGCTCTACGTTGGAAATTAATAATCTATGTGTCAATATTAGTCGGCTGTTCGGTCGCCATTGGTGGGGTGATCAGTTTTATTGGGCTGGTGGTTCCGCATCTTATTCGTTTGGTTTTTGGTAGCGAAAATCGATATTTATTACCGATGTCAGCGCTATGCGGAGCAAGCCTCTTGGTGTTAGCCGACTTATTGGCAAGAGTGTCGTTAACCAGTGCAGAGCTTCCTCTCGGCGTGATGACAACCAGTATCGGCGCGCCAGTGTTTATTTGGATGCTACTGCGTGGGCATGACCAACATTAAGTGAGTAGAACAAACCTTATGAGCGAGCCACTGCTATGAGTGAAGCTATGATTGATATTAATGATCTTCATGTCGCCAAGCGCCTTATGCCGATGAGCTTTCAGGTACAGCCGGGTGACATTATTCATGTAATTGGCCCTAATGGGAGTGGTAAAAGTACCTTACTTGACGTGTTGTCTGGCTTACTTTCACATCAAGGTAATGTCAGAGTAAACGGTGAGTCAATTACTCACTATGATCTGCAAGCATTAGCTAAAATTCGAGCTTATTTGTGTCAGTCCGATCGACCAGCATTCAATATGTCGGTTTTTCAGTATTTATCCCTATCCATTGCCAAAGAGATGGCGAGTGATGTGGTAGAAAGTGCGGTCCATGAGATTACTACCCAGCTGTGTATTACCGAGAAGCTAGGCAAAAGCATTCACCATTTATCAGGTGGGGAATGGCAACGAGTCAGGCTTGCTGGAGTATGTTTGCAAGTGTGGCCCACGTTAAACCCACAAGCTAAATTACTATTACTTGATGAACCTGCCGCGCCGCTAGATGTCGGCCAAGAAAGTTTGCTATACCAAATGATCGATGTGATGGCGAAGAAAGGGCTAACGATCATTATGTCGAATCATGACTTGAATCGAACCTTAAGGCATTCCGATAAAGTGGTCGTGTTAAAAGAAGGTGTATTGAAAGCGATGGGCGAAAGCAAGTCGTTATTAACGGGGGAATTACTCACCGATATATTCAATACCCAAGTCACGCGTATTGAGCATGCAGGACAAGCCCATTTATTGTTTGATTAACCTTTTGTACTGATGGTTTGAATGCTCATTGATAGAGCAAAGCACGCCAAATGTGTGCAAGAGAATCTACCTATAAAGGGTTAGGGTCGGTGTCGGGAATAATAAAGAAATGATTACTCTAAAATAATCTAGTAAAACAATGAGTTAAGTTTTTTATGTGAAGTTGTCAAAAGTTGGCACACAACTGGCATTAATGAGAGTGATACATTCTCGTCCTACCTTGTGTTAACAGAGATAACTTTTTAGTAAAAGTCATACATTTAACACATACGCCTGCCTCATCTGAGACAGGCTTTTTTTTATCTTTTAAACTTGGATTATTGAGTCAATTTTTCTAAATCGGTTGGGCGGTAGTAAACCGATTTCAGCACCTTGCCTTTGCGTACGGTCTTACCTTGCATCTCTACATCTTTTGCGCATTTTGCGATGATGTATTCGCCTTTTTTCACGCCTTCAAGCTCAACACCTTGCTTGGCATAGAATGCTTGTGTTTCAGTGAATTCTTGTTCGTTGCGGCAAACTTTACTCATATTGCTTGAATGAACTTCATCCCAGCATGGTAAAAATTCAATGCCACGGTTTTTAGCCACATGCAGCAATAATTCGATAATGTAACTGATACCCACATTGCTGGTTACTTGCTCGTCACCACGATGGACCAAACGACCCATTAAAACATAAACCGTATCCACAATCGCATCGGCCTGTTCCGTTTTACAATCGGCTTCTGCTAATTCAGTCAGCTCTTCGATAGCAAGTGAGGTATGCAAAGTATCGGCTTTGTTGTCGAGAGAAGTTAAGTCGGCAACAGGGAGATCAAACGTTGAACGAAATTCTGTAATATCACGATATAAGTGCTGGTAAAGTTCAGTAGAAAGTAGGGTAAATTGCATGTCATTGCCTCGTGAATAAAAGTTGCGGCAGATGATAACAAATAATCCGTGTTCCAGTCATGATCAATTATGAGCGTACATTGGTATCCTCAAGCGTATTTAATTTATATGTGAGCATGAGAATTGCGATATAGAGCAAGCTGCCACCAAGGGCGACAGTCAACCAGCCACCATGTTGCCAGCAATAGATTAAGTAAAACCCTCCTAAACTGCCACCAGCGTAATAATGAACGAGGTATAAGGCGGTTGCGCTTGCTTTAGCTTGTTGTGCTTTTGAACTGACCCAGGCATACGCCAATGAATGAGTGAAGAAAGCGCCGCCACTGATTAAAATAAGCGCAATAAACATCGCATATAAATTGGGGATCAGGGCAATAAGCATACCTAATAGACTGACAAGCGTACCCAAAACAATACCGCTGGTGGGTTTGAAGCGTAGGCTCCATTGGCCACTGAGTTTTGAGGTTAACGTGCCGGTTAAATAACAAAGGAAGATCAGCGATACCATACCGACGGGTAGAGAGAAGGGTTCAGCCACTAAACGGAAGCCCATCACAGTGTAGAGATTCACAAATAGCGCAAAGTTTAGCCCGCCAATCAACATAGCCATCCACAATCTTGGCGTTTGTATGTGGCGCATCGCATCTTTTAAATGGCTGGATAACGACGTTTCTTTGGCCACAAAATTTTTCTGCGCAGGCACCCAGAGCGTGACTAAAATAGCGATAGCAAGGCTAAATAGGGCCATTCCAATGACCGCCGTTTGCCAACCGAGCCATTCACCAACCACACCACCATAAATTCGGCCAGTGATCCCCCCCAATGAATTGGCGCCAATATAAGAACCCACCGCGAGTAAAAATACTTTTGGGCTAAATTCTTCGGCCATATAAGCCACCGCAACAGAAATGTAGCCTGACAGCGCAATCCCCATCAGTGCACGTGAGGCGATAAGTAACCCTAACTGATCGGACAGAAGAATACATAAACCCACGACGGGTGAAGCGTATAAGCTAAACAACATGATTTTGCGACGGCCGATCTTTTCAGAATAGATAGCCCAAGGTAACAAGGAGAGTGCGAGCGTTAATGTCGCGGCTGCCAGTACCCAGTTAACATGAGCGGCACTGACTTGATAATGTTGAGCAATTAACGGTAGAAGTGGTTGGAATAAGTAGAGATTACAAAATGAAATGAAAGAACCAATGAATAAGCCGAAAGTGACTTTTTTGAGTGATTTCGGATCAGCGTTCTCAGTTGCCTCACACGGTGTAGCTTGATCTGAGATAGGATGATTTTCAAACGATTTACTTAACATAAACGGTGCTCAAGTGAGGACGATAACAGAATTTTATCAACTTACCTGTTATATATAAAATATATTAAATTTATAGTTGGTATCTGTTTTTGATCTAAGTGACTAGATCAACGGACCAAACCAACCATCGGATTAAAATGCGAGAAACCATGAATACCAAAGCCTTACATTATTTCGTTACCATCGTAAAGTTGAAAAGCTTTAGCCGAGCCTCAGAGGCGCTGCATGTTGCCCAGTCAGCCTTGAGTGTGGCAATGAAAAAATTGGAGTCATCGATTGGTTTAACGCTGTTACACCGTCACGAAAAAGGCGTACAGTTAACCGATGAAGGCACGCGCTTGTACAACCATGCGAAACAGATATTGCAAAAACTCCAAGACGCTGAACTGGAAATGCAAGAATTGAAAGGGCTAGTTAAAGGCGAAGTAAGACTGGGCGTGCCAAGTATGATGGGCTCGTATTTTTTTCCTGATATTTTGATGGCATTTAAGCAACAATACCCTGGTTTGAAGCTGACCATTATTGACGCAGGCACTCAATCCATTCGAAAAATGCTGATCGATGGCGAGCTAGATCTTGGTGTGATACTCAATGAAAGCGTCCCCGATTCATTAGAAATAGAGCCCTTAATTGAAGATGAAATGTTGGCCGTTGTAAGCCCACAACATGACTTTGCCGCGCAACAAACGATCTCTATTCATGAGTTCTTTTCTCAAGAATTGATCATGTTTAAAAAGGGCTATTTTCATCGGGAAATGGTGGACAAATTATGTATTCAGCATGGTCTAGAGCCGAATATATCGATTGAAACCAATCTTATTCCGATGATCCTAAAAGTGGTGCAAAAAGATTTTGCGATAGGGGCATTATTGAAGTTAGTGACAGAGCAAGAAAAAGGCGTGATTGGCATTCCATTTGAACAATCAATCACGCTTAAAATCGGTATGGCATGGCGCAAAGCGGGTTATTTATCGGTCGCGGATAAAGCATTCATGGAATTTACCAAGCAAGCGTTGCCCGCTTTGGTTGGGCGCCATCATTTAATCTAACGGGCTTTAACCACTTAGCCTTCGATGTATTCTTTATGAACGCGGCGTGTGATCCCCGTAAATAATGTATAAGCGATAGTGTCACAATAACGCGCCACCTCGTCGGCTTTAATGGTTTTTCCCCACAGTTCAACGGATGAACCAATATGAGCATCAGGAATATGCGTGAGATCGACCATTAACATATCCATAGAAACGCGACCCACTAAGCTCGTGCGAATGCCATCCACTAAAACCGGTGTACCATCTTGGGCATGCCTTGGGTAACCATCAGCATAACCAATCGCGACGGTACCAATTCTCATATTGTGTGAACAACGATAGCGCTCACCATAGCCAATAGCGTCCCCAGCGGGCACGTCTCTAATTGCAATGATCTTGGATGATAATGTCATCACCGGAATCAATTGCTGAGAGGCCGAGTTAGGCGCAGACAAAGGATCCGCGCCATACAGCATAATGCCCGGGCGAGTATAACCCCCGTGGTGCTCAGTATGACTTGCTGAGTGAGCAAGAGTCGCGGCGCTATTGGCAAAACTGCAGGCATGAGCGTCTAAATTCGCGAATGTTGCATCACAAACCTGCAGTTGAGCGTGCGTCATCGATTTTTCGATTTCATCAGCGCAAGCAAAATGCGTCATGTGCACAATATGGCTGACTTGAGGCAGGGCGCTTAATCGCTGGAATGCCGCAGGGTAGGTTTGCGGGGTAAATCCTAAACGATGCATACCGCTGTCTAATTTCAACCAAACCGATACCTTGCTTGATACTGGTTGGCGTTCTAACGCATCAATGTGTTCTGGACTGTGTATAGCGGTCCAGAAATCATATTGTCTTATCAGCTCAAGTTCGGATTCTTCAAAGAAACCTTCAAGTAACAAAATCGGCTGCTTAATACCCGATTCGCGTAGTTCGATGGCTTCTTCAATACAAGCGACACCAAATGCATCCGCTTCGGTCAATGCATGAGCCAGTTCAATCGCACCATGCCCATAAGCATTGGCTTTGATGATGGCCACCGCTTGTGAGCTCGGTGATTGCGTTTTGGCAACACGATAGTTATGTCGAAAGGCGGCAAGATCAATGCTTGCTTTGGTTGGTCTAGCCATAGTATCGCTCGATGGATAAGCCTTCTGGATCAATATCCGGCTGTTTGTTATTGATAATGTCTGCCACGAATTTGGCAGAGCCTAACGACATTGTCCAGCCTAAAGTGCCGTGTCCAGTATTCAAATATAAATTGGAGTACTTGGTGCCACCTAAAATTGGGGTGCTATCTGGCGTCATTGGGCGTAAGCCACACCAAAACTCCGCTTTTGCGACATCTGCCGCACCCGGGAACATATCTTGAATGACAAAATCGATACTCGCTCGACGCTTAACCGGACGTTCTAAATTAAACGAAGCGATTTCTGCGGTACCGCCCACACGAATGCGATCTTCAAAGCGAGTCACTGCCACTTTATAGGTTTCATCCATAATGGTTGATTGAGGTGCACGCGACTCATCTTCAATCGGTAAGGTGAGTGAGTAACCTTTAATCGGATAAATCGGCAGATCGAGCCCTAAAGGTTTCATCAATTTAGGCGAGTAGCTTCCTAGCGCGCAAACAAAGGTATCGGCTTTGAGAACACCTTTATCGGTTTTAACGCTAACAATTTTCCCGTTCGATTCCACCAAATGTTCAATATTGGTATTGAGCATAAACCTCACCCCAAGCGCTTCACATTGCGCAGCAAGCTCGGAAGTAAACTTATAGCAATCGCCCGTTTCATCACCCGGTAAGCGTAAACCACCGACAAATTTGTCCCTTACATTGGCGAGCGCGGGTTCATGTTCAATACAGCCTTGCATATCTAACGCTTGATGAGGAATACCAAGTTGCTTTAGCACCGCAATGTCTTTTTGCAGCGCATCAATCTGCTTTTGTTTACGGAATAACTGCAAAGTACCTTTTTGGCGACCATCGTAAGCAAGGTTGAGTTCTTTACGAATATCGACAAAACAATCACGGCTATATTCAGCCACTCGTAACATGCGCGATTTATTGGTTTGATAACTTTTAGTGTTGCAGTTCGCCAACATCTTACTCATCCATGAAAGGGTATAACCATCGAGCTCTTTCATATTGATCATAAAAGGTGAAAGGTCTTGCATCATCCAACCAATGGCTTTGAAAGGAACACCCGGTGCCGCCCAAGGAGAGCTGTATCCCGGCGATATCATCCCTGCATTACCGTGGCTGGTTTCTTCGGCTACATGCGCTTGACGGTCGATCACCGTGACTTCATGTCCAGACTTCGCTAAGTACCAAGCCGTTGCCACACCTAACACGCCACCACCTAAAATTGCTACTTTCATGATCTTCCTTAATTTCGAACCATAACAATGTATAAATCCAAGTTTATTCCAAAATCAGGAGAATGGTGCTTTGTTGTTTTTAAAAGTGCAGACTAAAACTCTGATAAAAATCAAATTTAATAGACTAAAAAATATTAAATTTTGACGTGCTACAAAGTGGGATCTTGGTCAATAAATGAGTAAGCAGATAAAACGATAGCGTTTGCGTCGATTTTAATTATCATTTTTCTTTATGATTGAACTGAAAAAGGGCACTTATTTTAATAATAGGGTAAAATTCGTTCTTTATTGAGTAACTTAACAAGTAGGCTATATGAAACAGTGGTTGTTTTTAGGGGCCGCAATTGTATCTGAAGTGATTGCAACCTCGGCGATGAAATCAAGTGAAGGCTTTACCAAGTTAGTACCTTCAATTGTGGTGGTGCTCGGTTATATCACCGCTTTTTATTTTTTATCATTAACGTTGAAAACCATGCCTGTCGGTATCGCGTATGCAATATGGGCAGGACTAGGAATCGTATTAATTGCGGCCGTTGGTTGGATAGTACATGGCCAAAAGCTAGATATTCCGGCAATGTTCGGTATGGCGTTGATTCTGTTAGGAGTAGTGGTGATTAATATCTTTTCAAAAACAGGTGGACATTAATCTGATCAAATACCTCATGCGGTTCATAAAGTATCAAACTCAGGAGTAAGACAAAAACAAGGACGTTATATGACCCTATTCAAGCTTTACCTTAAAGCATTACCCGTATTGCTGGTGTTGTTGCTGGCCGGCTGTTTAGGCATGCCCAAGTCGGTTACACCAATTCAAACATTTGACGTGAATGAATATCTCGGCACCTGGTATGAAATCGCTCGTCTTGATCACTCTTTTGAACGTGGGTTAACCCATGTCACGGCGACATATTCATTTAAAGAAGATGGTGGGGTAAAAGTCATTAACCGTGGTTATTCAGCACAAGAGGGCGAATGGCAGCAAGCGGAAGGCAAAGCCTATTTTGTTAACGAACCCAATGAAGGCTACTTAAAAGTCTCATTCTTTGGGCCTTTCTACGGCTCATACGTAATTTTCTACCTAGATCCCGCTGGTCAATACGCCTTTATTTCCGGCCCCGATCATGAGTACCTATGGTTACTCTCCCGAACCCCAACCGTCGATGATTCTGTAAAACAACAGTTCATCAAAATAAGTCAAGAGAAGGGCTTTGATACTAAGCAATTGATCTTTGTGGATCAGACTAGTGGATTAGATTAAAACGGGTTCTGATAAAAAATATTCCGTCATCGCTGAAAAGCGGTGTAGGAGCGCCGTTCAGGATCTCCCAAAGCGTGGTTAGTGTAACATTAGCGGCTAACTCTCAGGAAATGGCTTAATTCATAGAATCTAACCCCATCCAACTTCCACTTATTATTACTTCTAGCTATCAAGTGGGTCTTCTGAACAAGGGGAAGAGCTTGAGTTGTGCATGTGGCAGATTTATCACATACCAAAGAAAACACTACTTTACTTTAGTTATGGTGGTTATTTGGACGTTGTATTGCAAACCCAGGAAAGGCTGATACGTTAAGCAGTTTTTAGTCGCTGGGTATATTGTGTTCTAATGATTCGAGAGTTCTAACATTTTGGGTTTGGTGATAAATAGATGTCTTATGGTTTAAGTCTTTGAGCTATTGAGGGGATGCATAATAATGTACGTTAAAGAAGCAGAGTTTCATGAGTTAGATACTATTTATGCTATTGGTTTTGATTCATGGAATAATGGCCTTTCTGATGAAAAATATTTAGATGAATGTCGTGGTAGTGAAAAGTATCAAGCGGGTACTTGGTATGTTCTGATGGAAAATGACGACATTCTATCGTCTCTTATTGTTTATCACGGTCGATTTAATTTAAAAGAAGGCTATTTTGGGATTGGTTCGGTTGCGACTCCTTATAAGCTTCGAGGTAAAGGTTATGCATCTCATTTGATTAATTTAGTGAAAGCAGAATTGTTCCTGAATCACAATGCTAAAGCCATATTCTTACACAGTGATGTTGGTCATCAGTTTTATAACAAGCTTGGTTTTGTGAGTGTTGGTGGCTCTGATTGTATGTATATTTCACATGATTCATCAAAGTTTGATGGGGTACTGCCAACCTATTTTTAACTTTAGGTTTGGATAAGCTTTAGTATTTACTGCGTTGTGGTTTAAGTAAGGTAGCATTGCTTATTATTCAAGGGAGATTTTATGATTTCTTATCAACAAACAGAAGATTTAGCCGCTTCGGCTAAGATAACTTACTTAAACATGCGCCCATACTATGAGCATTACTCCGTTGATTGGGATTGTTCTAAAATAGCAGAGCAAATTCGTGACTTAACCAATGTCGACATATTGTTCAACGGGGAAGTAGTTGGTGCAATCCGTTTAGGCTTTGACAATGATGGTTGTTACATTCGAGACTTACAAGTTACCGAGAAACATCAAAAGAAAGGTATTGGTGTATTTGCACTTGCTGAATGTGAACGACTAGCAATGGAGGTAGGCGTACATCAACTTAAATTACGAGTCTTTAAAATCAGCCCAGCGTTTCATCTTTATGAAAGAGTAGGGTTTGCGGTTGATCATTCTGATGACAGATTTCATTGGATGTCGAAGACAATCTGATAAAAGGAGCGATGGTGTCGGTCATTATCTTTTTCCATGTCACCACATCTCAATGATTGAATTTAGCATCTTGAAGCCACTTGAGTATATGAGTTGTACTAACATTAATGTATTAACAAAAAACCTCGCCCTGAATCACTTCAAGGCAAGGTTTTATCATTTCAAATCTAGTGATTAAAGAATAGCGACTAGATTATACGAGCGCGGAAAGTTTTACCTTTCATCTTACCGTTTGAAATTTTCTTCAAGGCTTGTTTGGCAATGCCTTTCTCAACCGCAACATAAGCGCGCATATCGAATAAGTGGATCTTACCGACACGCTTACCGTCAACGCCATTATCACCGCCAGTTAGTGCACCTAGAATGTCACCGGCACGAACTTTCTGTTTTTTACCGCCATCAATTTGAATGGTGGCCATCTTCGATTCAAATGGAGTATCAGTTAGCACGCTGTCTGAAGGTAGGGTCGATGGTGAAATCTCAATGTCCATGTACTCATCAATTTGAGCGACTTTAAACATTTCTTTTTCAGCAAATAAGCTAAATGCCATGCCTTTACTGCCTGCGCGTCCAGTACGACCAATGCGGTGTACGTGAACTTCGGCGTCACGTGCCAGTTGGAAGTTGATGACCGCATCTAGGTTTTCAACATCAAGGCCACGCGCGGCCACATCGGTTGCCACTAGAATCGAAGCGCTCTTATTGGCAAAACGTAGTAAAGCTTGGTCACGGTCACGTTGTTCTAAATCACCGTGTAGGGCTATAACATCAAAACCTTTATAATGCAGTTCATCTGCCACTTCTTGAGCTTCACGCTTGGTGTTACAGAAGATCACGGAAGATTCTGGTTTGTGTTGCAACAACAGAATTTGAGTCGCTTTTAAACGATCTTCAAATGAATTGGTTTTATAAAAGAACTGAGAAATGCTTGAGTTGGTGTGTTGGCTTTCCACTTTCACCAATTCTGGATTTCGCATAATGCGATTGGCGATTTTCTTGATCTCCGGTGGGAAGGTGGCACTAAATAGCAATGTTTGACGCTCGCTTGGCGCTTGTTCGATGATCGCATCTAACGCATCTTGAAAGCCCATGTCTAACATGCGGTCTGCTTCATCTAATACGAGCGTATTCAATTCTGATAAATCAATACGACCTTTTTCTAAGTGATCAAGAATACGGCCCGGCGTACCCACTAAAATGTGCGCACCATGTTCTAATGAACCAATTTGTGGGCCAAATGGCATGCCGCCACAAAGTGTTAAGACTTTAATGTTGTGGATGCTACGAGCCAGTTTGCGAATTTCGTTCGCCACTTGGTCAGCCAACTCGCGAGTAGGGCAAAGCACTAAAGATTGCACACGAAAACGCTTCACGTTCAAATTCGCTAATAAGCCTAAGCCAAATGCCGCAGTTTTACCTGAACCTGTTTTGCCTTGGCCAATCACATCTTTGCCAGCAATCATCAGAGGTAAACTATCCGCTTGAATTGGTGTCATCGATTCATAACCCATTGAGGTTAGGTTTTCGATTAGCGCAGGATCTAATGCAAGGCTAGAAAATGCAGTATTTGCAGGAGCTTTGTTTGTAGGAGAATCTGTAGTCAAAATGGTTTCCTTAAAGGAAGAGCAAGCTGATATCGGCTCACTCAAAAATGAGTGCCTGAGTATATTCTCTAGGCGAGTGCTTACAGCGTTATGATTAGCTGTTATAAATTTTGTCGAAGTTGGCTGCGTTCCATCCGGCCATCATTCGGTCGCCGATCTTTAAAACGGGTACGCCACGTGCGCCCATTGCTTCAAGTTCTTTGCGCCCACGTTGCATCTTGGCATTACACAAACGGTACTTAATGCCTTTTGAATCTAAATACATTTTAGCGGCTTTACAGTGTGGGCACTTGTCAGCCACATATAAGACAACTCGTTTCATAGTCAGTATCTTTTGATTGTCGTTTATTAAGTTTCTTTATCTATATTTATTACTTGGCTTTAAACAGGTAAGGGAAAAGTTGCTGCTTTTCTTCTTCACTTAAGCCTTCTACCCGAGCGATATTGGTATCTGGAATCGCTTCTGGGTTGGGATAATGTTTGACCGCTTTTTCCATACTCTCTTCACGGATAAGGTGAAGCACAGGGTAAGGTGCGCGGTTTGTGAGATTTTCTGCATCATCTGGGTCGGCGCCGGCAAAGCAATAATCTGGGTGGAAGGTTGCCACTTGGAATATTCCTTCCCACTGTTCTTGCTTGATGAGAGCATCGATCCAATCTAAAAAGAAATTATAGTCATCAAAATCCTGCAACATGTGGGGAATGACAACTAATGTGGTTTCTAACTCAGCAACCGGGGTATTCACCAAAGTCGTGAACTCTTGAAACACATCTTCTAATAAGGCTTCTTCCACATCGGCTTTAGAGACCATGATTTTAATTTGCTTATTGCGTTGAGGCTTGGCAGCAAAAGGGCACAGATTCAAACCGATCACCACATCAAGTAACCATTGTTCAACTTGTGATTCAATTTCTTGATGGGTAGGAAGTGACGAAGAAGCAGCTGACATTGGAATTCTCACACCAGTTATTAATGAGGTTATTGACAAGATAGGCAATTGCGGCGGATTCTAACATATATCTATCTCGCAAATTGGATCTTTTTAAAGGTATAATCACCGCAAAGATTACGTTGTAAAGAGAGCATCATGGCAAAACTGACACTACAAGAGCAAATGCTAAAAGCAGGCTTGGTAAGTAATAAGAAATTAGAGAAAGCGAAGAAGTCATCGAAAAAATCTCGCGTTCAAGCTCGTGAAGCAAGAGAGGCGGTAGAAGCGAATAAGAAAGCGCAACTTGAGCGTGATAAAGCGTTAAATGCTGAGCAGAAAAAACAGCAATTAACTAAAGAGCTGAAAGCACAAGTGAAGCAATTGATTGAGATGAACCGCATTGAGATCCCAGACGGTGAGATCGGTTATAACTTTACAGACGGTGCATTAGTGAAGAAGCTTTATGTTGATAAGCCAACTCAAGGCCAATTGACCAAAGGTCGTCTGGCGATTGCGCGCTATTTAGAAGGCTACGCGATCATTCCGGCGAGTGTGGCAGATAAAATCTTCCAACGTGATGAAGAAAGTATTGTACTGAACAATGTTCTGACTCAAGAAGAGCAAGATGAAGACGATCCATACGCAGATTTCGTCGTGCCAGATGATTTGATGTGGTAATCCGCTTCTTAACATCAGACCGTTAGCTAAAATGGCAGATATGATAAAGGTTGAAACACCGGAGTCAGTCTGCCATTTTTGTTTTCAGGGTACGGTTTATCATTTTTGAAAGATAAAAGATAAAAGATAAAAGATAAAAGATAAAAGATGAATAACGTGAATAAAATCGTTGAACTGGTCAAGCAAGATACGTTGCGATTAAAAGCGTTGGATTGCGTCGCTTTATTAGATTTACCCGAAGGGTATATTGCGGCGGGTTTTGTACGAAACCTAGTTTGGGACGCTTTACACCATAAAAGTGAACCAACGCCGTTAAATGACATTGATGTGATCTATTTTGATTCGACAAATGTGGGCAATCATGTTGATCTTGAATATGAAACCAGGCTAAAAGGGATGATGCCGAATGTGAATTGGCAAGTAAGAAATCAAGCGATGATGCATCACCGCAATCATGATAACCCATACGTCAGCGTGGTCGATGCAATGGGTTATTGGCCGGAAAAAGAAACGGCGGTCGCGATACGTAAGAAAGCTGATGGTGAACTAGAATGTATTTCAGCCTTTGGGTTTGATTCGTTATTTGCACTTGAAGTGACGCACAACCCCAAACGAAATAAAGAGGTCTTTGAATATCGAGTTCATTCTAAAGCTTGGTTAAAAACTTGGCCTAATTTGAAAGTTTTAACTTAATAGTCCGCTCATTGTAAATGGATTATTGATTTGTCGATAAGCGAATGTTCAGAAAAGGGAACCACTGATGAAAATATATGAATTTGCTGCTAATCCAAGCTCACGTCGAGTTGGGATCTTTTTAAAAGAATTAGGTATCGAAGTTGACCGTGTGCAACTCAATGTCCGTGAAGGGGCAAACTTAAACGCAGAATATCAAGAGAAAAGCGTTAATGGTAAAGTGCCAATGCTTGAGCTAGATGATGGCACCTGCATTAGTGAAACCATTGCGATTTGTCGCTTTTTCGCCGAGAAACATAATGATACGTCTTTGTTTGGCACCACACCTGAAGAAAAAGGGTTAGTGGAAATGTGGCAACGAATTGTTGAGTTTGATGGTTTGTACGCTGGTTTTCAGGCATTTCGCAATTTATCGGGCGTTTATAGTGACCGTGAACGTTGCGTGCCAGCATGGGGGGAAGAATCAAAACGCCGCGTTGAAGAGTTCTTACCTAAACTGGATAAGCAATTAAGCCGCAATGATTATGTGGCGGGGACTAAGCTGAGTGTGGCAGATATTACCGGTTTTCTTTTCGTCGGTGTTGTTTGTGAGAAAGCATTAGAAATTAAAGCATTAGAGGCTTACCCTCATATTCAAGCTTGGTATGACAAACTATCGCAACGAGCCGCTTTTCAATAGCGGCGTCATAATATAATCAAATAAAAAAGCCCGCCTATTTCCATAACAAAATAGGCGGGCTTTCATTTGTTCATTTTGCATTAATGCTTTTTATGACGAGTGGGCTCTGAGGCTTGGTTATTCTTCCATTCTTCTAAGGCTTGCTGCATTTCTTGCTCATTCTTTAACACTTTCCCTAACGCATCATCTGGCTTTTTAGGCAAGGTTAAGCCACATGAAATCAGCGTGGCGGTTAATTGTTCGACCGCAAGATGGGGCACGTATAATAAATCTTCTTCTTTTTCGAAACGGACATAGCCATTGGATAAGTTAATGGCTTGCGGTACAAAAACGACTCGATAGCCTTCTTCAGGAACCGGATAAAACTCACCATCAGGCCCTAAAAACATTTCGCCACTTTGGTTTGGGATCATCCAGGTTGGGCCTAAATCAAACACGATTTCTTTTGAATTGGGGCCAGACCATGAACGGGCGAAAGCTGGTTTTTTGAATGGCGATTCATCGGAGGTCAAAGCTTCCATGATTTGCTTGGTCGAGCTATGAATAATACCAAAACCCGGAATACGGTTAATGGTTTTATCGGATAACCAACTGTAAAAGCGTTGCTGTAAACTCCCGTCAAAGATAATGCCAATAATGAACATTAAGATAATCGCGGTAATTAAACCAAAGCCCCATATATTGCTTAATGTTTGGTGTAGGCTATCAGGTAAAAAGTAGCTGGCAGTTTTATCCATGAAAGTCACGACGGCGTTGACAACCCAGCAGGCGATCACCAAAGGGATCACAAACAGCATGCCTATTTTTATTTTTCGAATAATGAGTTTTTTCATAGCTTGATGGCTTCCTTTGCAAGCGTATTGTCATTAATGGCGCGGTAACAATGCTAAATTGATATTTTGATACCATTGTACGAGTAAGTGCTTCATAGCATAACTATTTCTTGCACCTTTATGTAACCTCTGCGTTAATAACATCAAATAAGTGAAGACAATAGAAAAAGTGAGAGCAGGTAATATGTCACACAGCTTTTTGATTGAACAGTGGGATTTTTCAACCCAACCAGCCCAATTGGTTGAGCCACAAGAACCGTTAGAAATGTTAAAAGAAAATCATTGGTATCACTGTCAGCGTGAGGCGGGCGCGTTACGTGAATGGCTACTAGACAATGATTTTGAAAGCGGTGTAGTGGATAGTTTGCTTGCCGATGATACTCGCCCTCGTTTTGAGATCTTTGAAGATCAATCTTTTCTATTAATCATGCGTGGCGTTAACTTAAATGAGGGCGCAAAGCCTGATGACATGCTCAGTGTTCGAATTCTTTGGCATAAAGGGACGCTGATCTCCACGCGTAAAATTTCCTCAAAAGCGATTACTGGCATTCGCCAAGCATTACGTGAACAGAAAGGCCCGAAAAGCACCGCTCGTTTATTACTGTCCATTATTGAAGGTTTAAACCAAAACATTGCCGGTTTTTTGAATGAGGTTGAAGAGCAACTATTTGAAATTGAAGAAGGCGATGGTAAAAACAGCGATCTGCATATCATTCATAAGCGTTTACTAAAACTTCGCCGTTTTATGAAGCCGCAACGTTATGCGCACGATGATTTCTTAGAGATTGACCATCCAGAAATGGAAGATGTGGAACTCAAAATGCGCAATGCCTTGGATACCGTGATTCGGATTAATGAATCGATTGATTTTTATATTGAACAGATTCAATTGATCAAAGCGGATATAGAGCAAGAACAAGCCGAGAAAATGAACCGGAACACCTATTTGTTTACCGTAATTGCCGCCATTTTCTTACCCGTGAGCTTTCTAACTGGCCTGCTGGGTATTAATGTTGGCGGTATTCCTGGGGTAGATAACCCATTAGCGTTCTTTATCTTTTGTGCTGGGCTTGGTGTCACATTCGTGTTGGAGTTCATTCTATTACGCTGGCTTAAGTTCTTTTGATTAAATTGCAATTAACAATGATTAATTGTGATGTTTATTCCTGCTTGTTCACAATTATAAATATCTGAGCATGTTAAAACGGCTGCACACCATATTTTTACTTTGAAAATATTTAAGGGAGTACCAATGGCTGAGAGTGTTTCTTTTATCGTCGATCTGGTTGCCGGTCTTTTTATGGTCTTACTGGCGTTATCTGTGGTTGCGCTGGTTTATATGTATATCGTAGATAAAAAACAGCATGTGCATGCGATTCGCCATAATTATCCCGTTATTGGTCGTTTACGTTATTTCTTTGAAAAACAAGGTGAGTTTTTTCGTCAGTATTTCTTTGCGATGGATCGTGAAGAAATGCCATTTAACCGAGCTGAGCGTTCTTGGGTTTATCGTGCGGCTAAAAATGTCGATAACACCATAGCCTTTGGTTCAACACGAAATCTTGATCCTGCGGGCACCATTTTATTCATGAATTGCCCATTTCCCACCTTAGATCAAGATGCTACCGAACCTGGTGAAGTAACGATTGGCCCTTATGCCCAAAAGCCGTACACCACAAAATCCATATTCAATATCTCAGGCATGAGCTATGGCGCGATCTCTAAGCCTGCAGTACGTGCGTTATCTCAAGGAGCGAAGAAAGCAGGTTGTTGGATGAATACAGGAGAAGGAGGGCTCACTTCTTATCATTTAGAAAGTGGAGCTGATTTAGTGGTGCAAATTGGCACAGCTAAATATGGCGTCCGTAACGAACTTGGCCATTTAAGTGCTGAAAAACTGAAACAAGCGGCATCTCATGAACAAGTTCGCATGTTTGAAATTAAAATGAGTCAAGGTGCGAAGCCGGGTAAAGGTGGTATTTTGCCCGGTAAAAAAGTGACAGCAGAAATTGCTCACATTCGTGGTATACCAGAAGGGCAAGATTCGATTAGCCCAAATGGCCATATTGATATTCGTAATGTGTCTGATTTATTAGATATGGTTGAGTTTGTTCGAAAGACGACGGGTAAGCCTGTCGGTTTTAAAGCGGTGATCGGTGCTTATGAGTGGATTGACCAATTGTTAGAAGCGATTAAGCATCGCGGTGAAGAAAGCGCCCCAGATTTTATTACCATTGATAGCGCAGATGGCGGAACTGGAGCCGCGCCGCAACCTTTGATGGATTACGTCGGTTTAACTTTAAAAGAAAGCTTACCTTATGTGGTTTCGCGCCTTCAGCATCATGGGTTGCGCGATCGAATTAAAGTGATTGCATCGGGTAAACTTATCACACCGTCCAAAGTAGCATGGGCGATTGCGCTGGGGGCCGATTTTGTGACCAGTGCTCGTGGTTATATGTTTGCACTGGGTTGCATTCAATCATTACAGTGTAACAAAGATACCTGCCCAACCGGCATCGCAACACAAGATGTGAAGCGTCAACAAGGTTTAGATGTTACGAATAAAACTGAACGTGTGGCGAATTACAATCATTTCATCAACTACAGTTTAGGCATTATGGCGCATTCTTGTGGAGTGTCTAATATCCGCGAGATTACCCATAAGCATGTTCGGGTAGTGACAGAGAATGGTTTATCTATTTCGTTAGATAAAATGTATGAACATTACCAATAGATCGATTTCATGATGGTCAAATAATATATAAGAATTCATAACGCAGGCTTCGGCTTGCGTTATTGTTTTCTAAATGGCTGCAATAACATCCGCCATAGCGATTGCTCTTGAGGCGTTCGAAACAAAGAAATCCCAATCACCATCTTTTGATGTCCTTCTTTCGGTTGGTCAATATAACTACCAAACCAACGATCCCAAATGGATAAACAGAACCCGTAATTGCTGTCAGTTTCATTTCGGTGAATCGAATGATGCACTCGGTGCATATCTGGCGTGACGATCCATTTCCTTAAACGCTGATCAATACGATGAGACAGTGAAATATTGCTATGGTTAAACATTGCACTGGCGTTGAGGATGACTTCGAATACAAAAACAGCTAGAGGAGAAATCCCTAATACAGCAATCGTCACGAGTTTAATCAGCATTGAAAGCCAAATCTCAATGAAATGAAAACGAGAACCGGTGGTGACATCGATATCTTGATCGGCGTGATGAACGCGATGTAAACGCCAAAGCAGGGGAATTCGATGGAATAGTCGATGCTGCCAGTAAATAATCATATCCAATAAGATAAGACTGAGGATGAGGTTGAACCATGTCGGTGTATTCAACCAATAGAAAAGGCCGAGCTGCTGACTTTCGACAAGATAAGCCATTGCCACCGCTAGAAATGGCAAAGTGAAAGGTAATAGAAAGCTATTAAAAAACACCAAACTTAAATTGTTTATCCAGCGATACCATTTAGGCTGGCTGAGATGCTTTTTCGGGGCCAACTGCTCCCAACCGGCCATGACAACAAAGACCATGAAAAAGACACTGGCTCGAAGTAGGGTTTGATGTTCTAGCAGCCATGTGTCCATTCAATGCGTCCTATTCTGGTTAATGGGTTAGTTGATTACTTCTCGTTTTAGTTTGAGCGGGTTGTAAATATGAACGATTGCCATCACACCATGGCCAACTAAGTAAGCCTCAACCAATCCTGTTAAGGTTTTATGCCAGTGTAATAGGTTAGGCGCAAGAGTGAGGTTTAAGTTCCAACTGATAAACCAACTGATACCGGTTATATAAACAAGACATAAAGCACCGAGTCCCAACCCTTGAATACAAGAAGAAATACCGTAGGGTTTTGATTCTGGCAAGGTCAATTGAGTGAGCAATTTAATGTCAGATTTTAACGGTTGCCACTGGTTACAAAGATATGGAAAGTAATATTTAAATCCACGTTGTTTAAAGGCGACGACAATAAAAAGGCTTCCAAAGAACACGAGACTGATACCGACTACGATATGTGCCCATGTTCCCAAATACTCTAACGTGCTTTGACCGATTTCTCCTTGTTTATTCACGTGCATAATATTGCTGAGTAACACTTCCAGGAGTACTAGCATCATCACGGTTAGATGTAGGTGGCGAATGGCAGTTGATTGATGCTGTTTTAAGTAATGAAAAAAAGGAGAGGTGATGTCCATAGCGTTTCCTTAACAGTGGCAAATAAATAGAAGTCACTAGAATAACGAATGAAACTTAATGATTGCTTAATACAAGTGAATTAATTTAGCCTTTACATTATGGAGGCAAATCTTTAGATTAGGCTTCATTAGTCGGGGAGCCATTAGGCTGAGATCACAATTGTGAGACCCGTTGAACCTGATCCAATTAACACTGGCGTAGGGAACTAATATTAACGTGTGGTAGGTCGCTCTTCTATCTCTGCATGTATATTACTTCCACACGTATAAGGAAGTATGTTATGTCCCAACAATACCACACATCTCCCCCTCAAATTCCTAATGTTTTAACCATTGCCGGCTCCGATTCTGGCGGTGGCGCAGGCATTCAAGCCGACATTAAAGCGATTTCTGCTACTGGTGGTTTTGCTTGTTCTGCGATTACGGCTCTTACTGCGCAAAATACCCAAGGTGTCGATGCTATTTTCCCTGTTTCTGCTGAATTTGTTGGCCAGCAATTAGATGCCATCTTTTCAGACATAAATATTGCAGCTGTGAAAATAGGGATGCTTAATGATAGTAGTGTGATTGAAGTGATTGCCCAAAAGTTAGCGCACTATAACTTAATGAATGTGGTGTTAGATCCAGTTATGGTTGCCACCAGTGGTGACCCATTAATTCAACTATCCGCCATTAACACGCTGAAAGAAAAGCTTATTCCATTAGTAAGGCTCATAACGCCAAATTTACCCGAAGCGGGCTTATTAATTGGCGAGCCGGAACCAAAGTCAGAACGTGAAATTGAGGGGTTTATTGAAAAGCTAAAAGCCCATTCAGAATTACATAACGTAGATATTTTATTAAAAGGTGGGCACTTTAAAGGTGAGGAAAGCCGAGATTGGCTTATTCAAAGAAACCAAACTGCGGTCTATACACACCAACGTATTGTCACCAAAAATACTCACGGAACAGGGTGCACACTTTCTTCTGCTATCGCGTCTTATTTAGCGCAGGGTTTTGAGCTCACTGAAGCTGTTGGACATGCTAAGCAGTATTTATCAAGAGCACTAACTCATGCCGATGAGCTTAATGTAGGTAAGGGCGCGGGTCCCGTTCATCATTTTTATACTCTTCGCACTTGATGCTGCAGCGTTGTTGCTTACATCCACCAAACCAAAATAATTGGGTATATACCAGTCGCAGTTATTTACTCGATTTAGGCGGTAGCGTCTGTTGCCGTCTTTCTAATAATTTAGCACCACCTCTGTAAACAAAGAGCGACCATAGGATTAGAGTACAACCAATTACTTTTCCTGCTGGCATATCATCGCCATAAAACACCACACTTAATGAACTCGCCCATACGGGCTCCAAAATCATAATAATGGCTGCATTGCCTGAGGTGGTAAGTTTTTGCCCCATGGTTTGCATCACATAACGTAAGCTAGTGGCGACAATGGTACTGAGGGCGAGCCACATCCAGGTGGTTTCTGAAACATGCTCTGGCCACTCTTCCAATATCAGTGAAGCTATCGTTCCAATAACACCGACCACAAAGAGCTGGATACAGGCCAGTACTAAGCTGGGAACGCTCTGAGCATATTTCGCATTAAAGTTAAAATGAAAAGCGAGCATAAATGCAGATATAAGAAACCAAATCTGGCTTGGGGAATGATGATATCCATTAGAAAGTGACAAAAAACCAAGTCCCAGAATCGCAAAAGGTAATGAAATCCAAAACATACGGATTGGTTTTTGTTTGAATAAAGCCCATCCCACAAGTGGTGCAAACAGCATGGCGAGACTTGAAATAAAAGCCCCTTCGGCGAGCGTATCGGTTACCGAGATTGCCGTTACCCACGTTAATAATGCGCATGACATTAATATGCCAACACTGGCTGAATTTATTATTTGAGTGCGCGTTAATTTAAAGAGTTGTTTATAGCAAAAGGGGAATAACAGTATTGAGGCCGCAATAAAGCGAGTTCCGATGAAAGCAAAAGGAGGGAGACCCATAATCGCTTGCTTAGAAAATATCCAACCGAGACCTGCAAAGATAGTGGTACAGATCAGAATAAGGGTCGCTTTGGTTTCTTGATTCATAGATTGGCGTCACAAAAAAGAAGAGAAAGATGAGGTTAACACGAGAATAATAATAAAATTTAGGTACTGCTCACTGTTTAATATTCCTAGTAAAAAAGCCCTTAACCAGTATCAAACGATGAACTCTAGTTAAGGGCTTTTGGACTTAAGTGAAAGCGTTAAGATTTAGAACGTAAACCTAGCTCAATTTCACCAGCTTTAGGGTCATTAAAGGTATCAATGTTTAATTCATTTTCAGATTTAGCAACAATACAAGTTACAACGCTATCACCAGTGATGTTCACCGCAGTACGGATCATATCCAGTAAGCGGTCAACACCCATTATCAGTGCAATACCTTCTAGGGGTAGACCAACTTGGTTAAGTACCATTGCCAGCATGATAAGGCCTACACCAGGAACGCCAGCTGTACCTACTGAAGCAAGTGTTGCTGTAAGAATGACTGTCGCATAATCACCAAGGCTCAAATCAACATTGAAAGCTTGAGCAATAAATGCCGTCGCAACACCTTGCATGATCGCGGTACCGTCCATGTTGATGGTTGCACCAAGTGGAACAGTAAAAGAAGCGATCTTATTGCTCACACCTAAACGATGAGTCGCGGTTTCCATCGTAACAGGAATGGTTGCATTCGAAGATGCTGTCGAAAATGCAAACATAATTGCATCTTTCATCTTCTTCCAAAAAGCAATTGGGTTTAAGCCCGAAAGTACTTTTAGTAGAACACTGTAAGTGATAAATGCGTGGATGAGCAGGGCGGAAACCAAAACAAGGAAATATGCTGCTAAGTTACCGATAGCATCTAAGCCGAGACCAGTAAATAGTTTTGCCATTAAGAAGAAAATACCGTAAGGCGCCACTTCCATTAAAATGGTGACAAGCTTCATGATCACTTCATTCACATCATTGAAGAAGTTTGCAACACGTTGTCCAGCTTCACCCGCAAGGCTAATCGCAATACCAAATAACACGGCAAATACGATAACTTGTAAGGTATTACCTTGTGACATTGCTGCCATTGGGTTACTTGGGAACATGCCAACGATAACTTGACCTAGTGACGGGGCTTCAGCTGTACTAAATGAGGTCGCTGATGTTAAATCGGCACCGGCACCTGGTTGGAAGAAAATCCCCATCACTAATGCTAGAGTAATCGCAACTGCGGTTGTTGTGATGTAGAAAGCAAGTGTTTTACCACCCAAGCGTCCTAACGTTGTAATGTCTTTTAATGAACTTGTTCCGCAAACTAGCGAAACAAAGACAAGAGGGATAACTAGCATTTTTAAGCTAGCAATGAAAATTTTGCCACCAACATCGAATAAACCATTAACGATATAACCGTCGATGAATTCATTACCAGAGAAGAAATTGCGAATTAAAAATCCACATAGAATACCGGCAAACATGCCGAATAAAATTTTGCTCGTAAGTGAGCGTTTGTTTTTGTTGTCGTTCGTCATGAACTGATCTCCATATGAATACTTTGTACAACATTTCAAAGTGAAGCGGAGATTAGCAGAGTTCACTAAGAACTCGTTTCATTTGTTACAAAAAATGATCTCTTTGCGTGATAAAGATCACAAGTTTGAGGTGGTTTGTGTCTAAAAGGTAAATATGTTAGCTCTTTAATCTTCTGCAAAAGCTCATTATATTAAAAAGTCATTCTTATATTGATTTTTATTTCAGCATGAATGCCTTTCTCTAACACATTTATCAGCAGTGGGTACTATTTTCTTATTTAGATCGCGCTTGTCCTTCTATTATCAATAATTACTGCATGAATTCACTGGGATATTATTGATTTTGTCATTTAATTGAATGATTTATGTATAGACAAATATACATTTGAATGAGTTAAATAAGGTAAGTTATTAATAATTAATATATTTATCTGTACATTTTTATAACCAGCTCCTTTGTAAAGGGAATGTAAATAATTAATCTGTTTTTGAAATGGTTAAAAGCAAGTAGAATGCGCGGCAAATATTTGTCGCGTCTTCATTTTTTATAATGGGTTATTATGATCGTATTGGATAATAGAACACTGTTGGTTGCTGTCAGCCTTATCACGATAGGTGCTTCTATTGTTTTAGCTTTTTTATGGAGAATCAGACCAAAGTCTACAGGAGTGGGCCACTGGGCGTTAGGGATCACGCTGATTGGGGCAGGCAGTGTGTTTACCGTTGCCCGAGGTTACATTCCAATGTTCATTTCGATCGTCGTTGTGAACACCGCCATTGTGTTAGGGATGCAGCTTATTTTCCATGGGCTTCGTATTTTTACGGAGCGAAAGCCTTTTATTTTTTATGATTTTGTTATTACGTTTTTAACGGCATTTTTATTTTATTATTTTTATTACATCTACCCAAGCTTAACGATTAGAACGGTGCTGTACTCTTTCCTTGTCGCCACTGTGTGTATTGCAATTGTTTTTACGCTGGTCACTGATAATAATCGAGTACGTAAAAAATCCAGTCACCCTGTTGCCATCATTTTTGGTTTATTTGCCTTTTTTCATGTGATGCGTGGAATTATGGAGATACTATATCCAAATGGAAAAGCACCACTGGATGGTGGTGTAGCTGAAACTATTTTGTATTTAAGCAGCATTTTTATCATTAGTGGCCTTGCGATCACTTTGGTTCTACAAACATACTCAATTCTTGAATCGAAATTTCGTTCTTACTTATTGGCAATGGAACATTCAGCCTCTTCTATTATGATCGTGAATCGTGATTGGACGATTGAATATGCGAATCCAGAGTTGATTAAGAAAACGGGTTATTCAAAGGAAGAGTTGTTTGGTGCCAATATCGATATTCTTCATCCTAAAGAAGTCATGGCAGAAGAGATGCCCGTTATATTGCAACGTTTAGAAGATGGGTACGTGTGGCGTGGCGAATTGAAGAGCTTAAAGAAAAATGGCGAACTGTTTTGGGAGTTAGCTTCAATAGCACCAATGGTTCAAGCCAATGGGAAAATTACACACTATGTAAAGATAAAGGAAGATATTACCGATTTAAAAGCGGCGAAGCAGAAAATTCATCATATGGCATACCATGACATATTAACGGGGTTACCTACACGAACCTTGTTTATGCAGCGTTTAACCGATTCCATTGCTTCAGCAAAAGCACATAATCGTAAAGTGGCGGTGTTATTTCTCGATCTTGATGGTTTTAAAGCGGTGAATGATTCCTTTGGTCATAATGCCGGCGATGAATTATTGAAGTCGGTGGCACAAAGTTTAAGACGTTGTGTACGTGATGAAGATACCATTGCTCGCATGGGCGGTGATGAATTTTTAATTGTGCTTAACCACGTGTCGGATAAACAGGTTATCGCTAATGTTGCCCAAAGAATGTTAGAGGCCATCGAAACACCGCTTAAATTTAATGAGATCCAGTTAAGTGTCACAGCAAGTATTGGTATATCAATGTACCCAGATGATAATGATGACCCTAAAGAATTGATCAAACTGGCTGATAAAGCGATGTATGACATTAAACATGCAGGAAAAAGTGGTTATCGTTTTTACAATTAATGAACTAAAAAAACGCCGAGTTCTCAAGTGAGAGGCCGGCGTTATTCGTTGAAGGATGAACTTGTCGATTATGAACGGATAATCATTTGATCACGCTCTGGACCAACCGATACCATACTCACTCGCACACCCATTAATTGCTCGATACGAGTCACATAATCCTGTGCGGCTTGAGGTAAATCAGCAAAGTGACGACAACCAGTAATATCTTCATCCCAACCTTGCATGTTTTCATAAACAGGACTTAATGCTGCCGTTTGTGGCCAAATAGGGTTCTCAGTATGTTCACCATCGTAGGCAACGCAGATTTTAAGGTCTTGCATTCCTGATAAACAATCAATCTTAGTGAGAGCAATTTCAGTAGCGGCTTGCAGTTCTATACCGTTGCGTGTTGCGACCGCATCAAAGTAACCCATGTCACGTGGGCGGCCGGTTACTGCGCCATACTCATTAGCACTTTCGCGGAAATTATCTTGTTCTTCCATTGCGGTCACTAAAGTGCCGGTGCCAACAGAAGAGCTAAACGATTTTGCGACGGCAATCACTCGTTCAGGACGCAGCGCGGGTAAGCCACTACCAATTCCTGCATAAGCTGCGGTGACATTTGATGAAGTCGTATATGGGTATTCGCCATAAACTAAATCGCGACCGGCACCAAGTTGGGCCTCAAACAGTAGGTTGGCATCTTTAGCTTGCAACGCTTTAAGTGGCTCGGTGACGTTGCAAATAAATGGGCGCCATGCTGCGGTGACTTCAAGCAACCATTCGGTCATTTCGCTGGCAGTTTGAGAAAAATCACAAGTTGGATAAAGCGCCTTAAGTTGTGGCATTTTCCAATCCAACATGAATTGAATACGCTCTTGCAAAACTTCAGGTTGGTTTAACCATCCTACTAAAATGCCTTTTTTCATTACGCGGTCTCCATAGGCTGGCGCGATGCCTTGACGAGTAGAGCCATAAGCCGCATCACCTAGGCGTTGTTCTTCTAAAGTGTCTTCTAATGCGTGTAAGGGTAGACATAGGGTCGCGCGGTCAGAAATACAAAGTTTAACGTCAACACCTGCAGCTTGAACTTCCGCAATTTCTTCGCTTAGTGCTGCAGGGCTTATCACCATGCCAGGGCCTAATACTGCAATACAATTAGGATTAAAAATACCACTTGGTAGTTGGTGTAACTTAAACGTGCCGTGATCGTTTACAACAGTATGGCCGGCATTGTTACCACCTTGAAAACGAATACTGGCAGCAGCTTCACCCGCTAAAAAATCAACGATTCGGCCTTTACCTTCATCACCCCAGTTTGCACCCACAACAACGATAGACGGCATAATTTTATTCTCCTAATTGGTTAAGGCATCATGCTATGCCTGTCGATTGAATATGAGAAATTAATTATAATTATTGTCTTGATAAGAAACTCATATAAGATAAGTTGGAATTTTAAAGCTTGGGTGAGATTATGTTGGACATCAATTGGTTAAAAACCTTTGTTACTTTAGCGGAATACAAGCACTTTGGTCGTGCTGCAATGGCACTGCATATGACTCAACCTAATGTCAGTTTGCATTTAAAGCAATTGGAACAAGCCACCTGCGTGAAGCTCATTGATCGAAATCCATTTCATTTAACACAAGCCGGGCAGCGTTTACTCGAAAGTAGTCAACGTACTTTGCTTGAACTGCAAATTTGCCAAGCGGATCTCAATGCTTTTAATGATTTAAACCGCGGTACATTGACGATAGCCGCCAGTGATATCATTTCTCGTTTATTGCTTATCGGGCCATTTCAATTATTTAAAGCTGAATATCCAGGCATCGATTTCACTTTGTTGAATACCACGTCATCTCAGGCTTCAGAGCTGGTTAAAAACGCTGAAGCCGATTTAGGGTTTGTTATCGCCCAAAAGCAAAGTCAGCCTTTACATTTTACAGAATTGCAGCAAATTAAATGGTGCGCATTAGGGAATAATCTCGAACAGTGGCAACAAGATGCGGAGCAACAGTATGACAATAAATCAGAAGTCGTGAAGGGGAGTGAACCCACTTTAATCCTTTTAGGGCACGATACTCGTACTCGAGATCTGATTGATGAAGCGTTGCCATCATTACAACTTTCTAATTATCGAATCATGGAAGTTGGCAGCGTTGATGCTCAGATCGATTGGGCAGAAGCCGGATTTGGGGTGGCTATCGTGCCGGAGTTTGCGGTTTCGACGAAACGTAATCTAACCTCGACGATTACGCCGCTACCAGAATTCCCTAGTACCCGTTTAGGTTATGTGGTGCGACAAAATCAGATTTTATCAAAGGCAATTAAACAACTTTTACAGTGGGTCAGTGATGAGATTATTCGTACACATATATGAGTGTCAAAAATGACAGGAATAAAAAAGCCCACTTCGTTTGAAGTGGGCAGTCTTATATGGTGCGCCCGAGTGAACTCGAATCACCGACCCCTACCATGTCAAGGTAGTACTCTAACCAACTGAGCTACGGGCGCATAATTATTAAAATAAAAATATTTTGAGATGGTGCGCCCGAGTGAACTCGAATCACCGACCCCTACCATGTCAAGGTAGTACTCTAACCAACTGAGCTACGGGCGCACATTTCAAAATGTTCTTAACAAACCAAATTTGAATCGGCTTTGAACGGGAAAGATATTAACGATGCCGTGTGCCTGTTGCAAGCAGAAAATCAATACTTTGCGACTGTTTGCTGACTTTATGCTCTGAGTGTCGATTTTTTAGACATGTATGCCTTGATATTTGAAGCGGCGGCTTTGCTGGCGGCGTTCATTCGCCCTCATCTATTCATTGAAAAAACTTATAGGCGAGCTATGCTCATGGGGCTTTATTTACTTGTCGCCACTCTGCAACGCCAACAACTTTGGTTATACCACAGTCAAAACTTAGGTGCTTAAAGTATCCCGTCAAGATTTTTAGCGCCGTTATAAGCGACCTTCTAGCGGTAAAATCGTCACCATTTCACCTTCTTTTGCCATTTCAACATGAGGTGGAATTTCAATCAGGCAATTGGCTTCACTCATTGAACGTAAAATACCGGAACCTTGTTTGCCCGTCGTGCGTACTTTTAATTGCCCAAACTCATCTAAGTGATAGATACCACGGGTAAACTCCGTTCTGCCCAAGCGAGAAAACACTTTACTTTCGGTTTCTGCTTTCAGTTTATTCGGCTGCCAATTTTTCTCACCTTGCATCAGGCGCAAGGCCGGTTCGACAAAGGCGAGGAAAGCGACCATCACGGCAACCGGATTACCGGGTAAGCCAAAAAATGGCGTCTCGTTAATATGACCGAAAGCTAAAGGGCGGCCTGGGCGCATGTTAATTCGCCAGAAGTTAATTTGTCCGATTTTATCGAGAACGGTTTTGATAAAGTCCGCGTCACCAACCGAAACACCACCAGATGAAATAATGGCATCGGCTTGTGTGGATGCTTCGAGTAAAGTGGATTCTAGCGCAGCCTTGTTATCTTCAATGATGCCTAAATCAACCACTTCACAACCTAATCGTTCAAGTTGCGCCATCACAGTAAAGCGATTCGAATCATAGATACAATGATCGTTTAATGTCTCGCCAGGAGCTTGCACTTCATCACCGGTAGAAAACACGGCGACTTTTCGCTGAGGGTAGGTGTGGACACGGCTAATACCCAATGAAGCCAACATGCCGAGTTCTGGTGAAGTGATACGGGTGCCTTGGTTAAAGACAACACTATTTTGAGCAAGATCCTCACCGGCTTGCCGCATATTTTGGCCCACTTTAAATTCTTTTGTATTGACTGAGAAGCTGACCGATTGGCCATTTTGTTGGCTTTGTTCACGCATGATCACCGTGTCAGCACCTTGCGGCATAGGAGCACCTGTCATGATTTTAGCCGCTTGACCGGTTGCAATCTCAGCAGAATAACCGTTACCCGCTAAGATTTCAGTGACGACTTCAAAAGAGGATAAGCCATCTAGAATATCCTGACCACGCAGTGCGTAACCATCCATCGCCGAGTTGCAATAAGCTGGCACATTGATAGGTGAAATAATATCTTGCCCAATCACTTTTAAACGAGCATTGAATAGAGACTGTTGCTCCGTCGATTTGGGGGGCGTTAGCGTGCTTAAGATCTTATCTAAACCTTGTTCAACCGATAAAAAGGCGGGTGACAAACTGTCGCAAGAGGTAGTGGTAGCCGGCTTAGTTGTACTTGTACCTTGTATAAAGTTTTCTATTAATTCACAAATAGCATCAAGATCATTGATATCCACATGTTGAAGTTCAGATTCGATAATGTCGCTATCTGAAGCGACAGCAAAAATATTGTCATCATGAGGATGTAGCCAAGGTTTACCTATCACTTCCCGGTGTAGTTCTATTTTAGGAAAAGATAGATTTTTACAGCCTTCCACTAAAATAAAGTCGAGATTATCGAGGTCAAACTGTTCAAGTAATTTGAAAAAATTGGCTTCTTTTTCCGGAGTCTCTGTCATTAAGGCGTGGCGATTTCGCGAAGCAATCAACATCTGTGTTGCGCCCGCTTTTCTTAATCTATGACTATCTTTGCCTGGTTGATCGATATCGAAATCATGATGCGCGTGTTTGAAAACCCCAATTCGTAAACCTTTAGCGGTGAGCTTAGGCAATAAGGCTTCAAGTAAGGTGGTTTTGCCTGTGCCGCTGTATGCCGCAAAGCCAAGTACAGGGATCGGAAATGAAGTCATAGAAAAACCTTCTCGTTATATTTGATTTAGCGTTGAGAAAACATCTTGAGCTGTTCTGGCGTATTTAAGTTGATGAATGTGTCTTTTGCATTCGAAAAATCAACCTTGACCGTGTTGCACTCATCATAAAATAAAATGATCTTACGTTCGCCACGCTCTAAAAAATCATGCAGTTTTTCAAGCACTCGACGATGAAATAGAGTGAAAACGGGTTGATAATACTCGCCATCGTGAGCCACTAAAATATCAGCCTCTTGATGCCACGCATCACAAAATAGTTGCGCAAGATTGTTGGGGATATTGGGGCTATCGCAAGGAACAAAACCGACCCATTCATTGTTTCCAGGGTGACTAAGCCCAGCATGAATACCACCTAGTGGACCGGGGAATTCAGTGAAGCTGTCTGCTATAACTGGAGCGTACTGCTGATAAATATCATGACTACGGTTGGCGTTGATCGTGATACTCGCAGTTTGAGATTGCAGCGCTTCAATCACATACTCTATCAGCGGTTTATCATTAAGTTCGACTAAACCTTTATCCATGCCTCCCATACGAGAGCCTTGTCCACCGGCGAGGATCACCCAATCGATTTGTTGTGGTTTTAGCATCATTTCTTTATAGCACCGTTGTTTGTTGTAGCGACTCAGGTTCGGTTGATTCTTGAATAACTTGTAATAATGGCGATTCAACCAAAGTGTGATTTTTTATCCACCATTGCTTTGAGCATAATTGAGTTAACTCATTTTGCTGATGGCTAGTAATAACTAAACTTGACCCTATTTCTAGTAGTTCTTTAGCTAACAAGGTTAGACGTGAAATAGATTCAATATCAAGGCTAGAGCTGGGTTCATCCATTAATAAAACTGCAGGTTTGATGATCCAAGCTCGAGCCATCGCAATGCGTTGTTTTTCTCCACCAGATAGTACGGACACATGTTCATCGGCAAGGGTTTCAAGTCCTACTTTTCTTAAGGCCGTAATGACTTGAGCTCGCTTTTCTTGCCTCGACATTTTTGAAAACTTGATGGCGTATTGAACATTTTTATATACGGTATCATCAAATAAATAAGGAGATTGATGTAAATAAACAATGCCGTATTTATTGGGATTCACCCAACGAGACAACCAAGATTGATAATGACTTAAAGTGCCAGAAGTGGGGGCCATTAAACCGGATAGAATTTTTAATAACGTCGTTTTACCCACGCCATTATCACCTCGTAGGTAAACGGCTTCATTCGGTGCAAGTTGCAGCCTTGGGATATGGAATAGAACCTTATCCTTGAATTGCATAGATAAATTAGACGCTTGTAATGGGAGCATGGCTTATCCAATTTTTAGTGAAATGTACAAAACAAGACCGACGGATTTAATCGTTTGGTAACTAAACTCGTAAATGTCCCTGACCTTTGGCAGAGGTTAAAACAAAATTCAATAATAAGGCGAGCAGCAGCAATACCATGCCTAATGCCACTCCTTGAGCAAATGCGCCTTTTTGACTTTCTAGTGCGATGGCTGTTGGGATATTACGAGTGGAATTTAAAATATTCCCACCTACCATCATTGAGCAGCCAACTTCCGTAATGATCCTTGAAAAACCAGCCACTACCGCAGCAAATAAAGGAAAACGGGTTTCCCATAGCAAGGTCATTAAAATACGTATACGACTAACTCCTAGTGTGTAAGAGGTTTCAATTGAACGCTTATCGCTGTTTTGAAACGCACCATACATCAATGAGACGAGGATAGGGAAGCTAATCAGCATTTGTCCTAAGATCATCGCTTTTTGAGTGAATAGCATTTGCCAGTCACCCAATGGACCTGCGCGAGATAATGTCATATACAGAAGTAAGCCGATCACGACCGTAGGAACGGCTTGTAATGTGTGAACAAAAGAAAGCAACATCCAGCGTCCGGGAAACTCGCAGTAAGCCAAGATAAACGCGCACAATAACGCCGGCGCCAATACCATTAAAATGGCAGTAAACGAGACCGAAAAAGACACAGATACCACTTTCCATAAATCAGCATCAAAATTGACTAATAAATGAAGCGCATCGAGTGTCGTTTGCCAAAGCTGCATTCTTTTCTCTCTTTTTTATTTACCGGTTGAGTTTATTTGCCATCGTAACTGGCGGTAAATAATTTCTGGCCTTGTAATTGGTAATCATTGATCAGTTGTTGGCCGTGTTTGGAGATTAACCAGTTACTAAAATCACGGGCACCTTTCGTATTTAAACCTTTATAGCGTTCAGGGTTCACCAAGATCACTTGGTATGGGTTAAATAGTGCTTTATCACCTTGTACCATGATTTCTAAATCGAGTTTACTTTGGTAAGCAATCCAAGTGCCACGGTCCGTTAATGTATAACCCTGAAGTTCGGATGCCATGTTCAGCGTTGGTCCCATGCCTTGACCTACAGAGCGGTAAGCAGAGAAGCTAGGTTGAATGTTATCTTGTTTCCAAATCGCTTTTTCTTTTTTGTCGGTACCCGAATCATCACCACGAGAGACAAAAGTGATGTTTTTATCTGCTAGTGTTTTTAACGCTTTGGCGGCGGATTTTTCATCTTTAATGCCAGCAGGATCGTTTTTCGGGCCAACAATCACAAAATCGTTATACATTAAGTGATGGGCTTCAACGCCAAAACCTTTGTTAATGAATTCCGCTTCTGCGCCAGGGGCGTGAGTCATCACTAAATCAACGTCACCATTTTCACCCATTTTTAAAGCTTTACCTGTACCAACAGCGATCACATCAATGGTGTAGCCGGTTTCATTTTTAAATTTAGGCAGTAGGTAATCTAAAAGACCTGAGTGGTAAGTACTGGTAGTGGTGGCAAGGCGAATGGTTTTTGCATCTTGAGCATTAGCCGTTGGTGCTAAAGTCGCTAAGCAAAGAAGGGCGGTTGCCCAAAAGCGCATTTTCATAGAAATTCCATCTTATGGTTGATAGTTAATTATTGCCCAATAAAAGGCCGTTTGTTTGAACAAAAAAGAAAACGAGCGGTTTAATTACGCCGACTGATTCCCTTTGACATCAAATTCAACTTTATGTGCACCAGAGAATACTTGGAAACGTAATCCTTTAGCGCGTGCAATGGTGGTGATGCCAAATTGCTTGGCAAGATCGAGCCCCATTTGAGTCACACCCGAGCGAGACAATAACGTTGGTATGCCCATTTGAGCCACTTTGATGACCATTTCAGAGGTTAAACGACCGGTTGTGTAGAAGATTTTATCGTCACCACTTTCTTGTTTTAGCCACATTTCACCAGCCAAAGTATCCACTGCATTATGGCGACCGACATCTTCTACAAAGGATAGTATTTCGCTACCACGACATACCGCGCAACCATGAACGGCGCCGGCTTTTTTGTAGGTTTCATTAAAATGAGTGAGAGCTTCAAGTGTCGCGTAGATATCGGATTGTTTTAATGGAACTTGTGGAACTTGGTAGTTTTCCAGTTGCGCCATGACGTTGCCATACATAGTGCCTTGACCACAGCCTGATGTGACGGTCTTTTTCTCTAATGCTTTATCAAGATGGTCAGTACTTTCTTTGGTGATGATTGCCGCACTTTGCGTTTCCCAATCGATGATGACGGACTCAATCGCTTTGGGATCTTTTAAAAAACCTTGGTTCTTCAAATAGCCTAATACCAGAGATTCCGGCCTTGAACCTAAAGTCATCAGCGTGACGATTTCTTTCCAGTTAAGTAATACCGTAAGAGGACGCTCACAAGCGATTTCCTTAGTGAGTTTTTCACCATATTCGTCATAAACTTCTACAATTTCAGTTTGAACAGGTGTGGAACCGCTTTTAATGATGCTTGGATAGTCGGACACGAAAGCTCCTTGAGGTTTTCCTATTTTTCTTACTTGAATAGGTGTTGGTTCTGATAGCCAAAAAATACGCTTAAAATCAATAATAAACCAACTAATTTAAGGAGCGACTACCCCTTAATAGGTGAATTACCTTATTATCAGTAGGTTTAATGATTTATGTCAAATATTGTTACATTATCGTAGAACAAAATCCGAACACCTAGAAAAAGGATTTCAATTTTGATGAAAAAAACACCCCATAGTTGGCCGGTTCTTTGCCTATTGGAAAAACAGATTAAACTTGTAGGTCGCTGGGAAACTGAATCTTGGCAATGGCAAGGCATCAATTTAACCCCAGATGTCACGGAGCCGAACCCGTACTTACAATTACTTGAACTGTATAAAGATGAGCGCACCGATTACCGCTTTAATCTTAGCTCAAAACAACCGAAGTTATTTCTTGCTTTAGAGTTCTTGGATACCAATTCAGCCCCTAAAATCTCACACTTAACGGCGTCTCAAGCTGCCATCGCTTGCTATATGGATACGGATTATTTGGTACTGGCAATCGATATGCCACTGGCGATTCAAGCATGGATGGAAGCCTTTATTGGTCGACACGGTGAACTGCTTGAAGTGCGCAAGAAAAAGCGTCAAGGCGCAGGGCGGTCAAATGGCAACTAATCGTTTTCAGCGTTGGTTAACGAAAAAGAACAAAAGCTTGGAAGAAAACCAAGAAGTCGACGTGCCGATCACCGCACAGTTTGATGCTGACGCCTTAGATTCGATGACTGTGACTCTGAATGAGGAAACATTGGCCGATTCTAAAACAGATTCGAGTTTGCCTAGTCATCAACAGCCAAATGATCACACCTCGCACCGTGATGAAAGTGAGGGGGAAACCAATCAAGATTTACCACTTACGACGATTGCGCATGTATTTAGTGAAGGATTTTCCAAGCAAGAAAAGCAACAACAACTTCGCGCGTTATTTCATTCTGATGAGTTTTCTGGCATCGATCCACTTGATAGTTACAACATGGATTACACCAAAGTAAAAAGCCTGCCTAAGGATGTGGCAGACACTTTGCGTAGTTGGCATAAGCGTGTCGAGGAAGTGTTTGATGAGAATGAAGATGCGAGTGAATGTCTCACTGGAAATACTGAGTTAGCGCAAGCAGAGCAAGTCGCTTACGCAGCGGAAGAAAACGACCAACCCAAAGTGAATAGCAGTGAAGCGAGTAAAAATAATCAAGCGAGTCCAAATAAAGGCGCAGACCTAGCTAAAGTCGCAATGGATGAAGACAATAAAAAATCAGGATGACAATGGCCTGTTTAGACTAAGCTTTTATTTGGTTGATATTTGAACAGGCTTATTAATATCGATTCTCATTCCAGCCGATAAAAGGGGCTCGAATTCAAAAATTTAGTTTTTTCATCACATTAGAACTTAACCATAGCTTTAAAAAGGTTATTATCTGTACCCTTAGGGTCTGTTGCTCGATGATTAAATCTATTTTGAATCATCACGACTGGAATATTACATAAAATTAGAACTTCACTATAAGAAGAAGAGCAATGTTGACATCATTTCTACAGCAGCAATCGAGCGCTAACGGTAAAGCTCGTTCATTCGCCTTGTTAAATACGGTCGAGCTAAAAAACTTAATTCCGCCAACCGTGAGTTACGAATCTCGTGGCAATCTACTTATTGTCGGAGCGCAACAAGAAGTGGAAGCCGTATTTAGCCACTTTGATGCGATGAATTCAGTCACTGCATTAATGGTTGATGCTGAAACTCATACTTCAGCGGTGATTCCTTCTGCTCAGTGCTTCTTTTCTCAACAAGTGACGATTTCTGGATTTCTCGGTCATTTTGAGGTTCGCATTGTTCGCTCTGGGGTTTCGCATAACTTAGCCCGAGCCGTGACCGGAGAAGATCATTTTGATGTCGTTTTAGATCTCACCCCTAATGGCATCATGATGGAAGAAGTGCCCGTCCCAGGTTATTACCCAAGTGGGCGTGGATACCCAACGCTTGATGAATCATTAGAAGCCATTCCCGAGCTTATCGGTACCTTTGATAAGCCGAAGTTCTTCCGATTAAACACCGAGTTATGTGCCCATAGTTCACGTGGTGTGAAAGGGTGTACTCGTTGCATTGATGCTTGTCCTGCAGGGGCACTCACCAGTCAAGGTAGTGAGAAAACCGGTCATAAAATTGAAATTAACCCTTATTTATGCCAAGGCGTTGGCACATGTGCAACCTCGTGCCCGACAGAAGCGATCAGTTACGCGCTGCCTGAGCCTAAAGAAACACAAACTTTTATTGAACGTGTGTTGGCTAAGTACTTTGCAGAAGGCGGGGAAACCCCAATCGTGATGTTTTGTAGTGAACGTCATGAAAAATATAATTTAATGATGTTGGGCATGCTACCTGACAATGTTATTCCTATTACTTTAGATGAATTACCAAGTGTTGGGATTGATACTTGGTTTAGTGCGCTGGTTCACGGTGCCTGTCAGGTGATGTTTGCTGCTAGCCGACACATGCCTGCCACCATCATCCGTGTATTAGAAACCGAGGTTGCCATTGCTCAAACCTTATTGACTCAATTAGGGCTAGAAAAACAACGTATTGATCTTATGTACATGGAAGATCTACGTCATAGCGCGCCGACATTAATCCAACAACCGTTGGCCATCACTGCAAGCAACATTCAATCAGGTATGAAGCGTGATCGTTTGTTCAATGCGTTAGATTTACTGGCTGAGCACTACGCCCCAGATACGAATCTAGTGACCAATAATATTGCTCAAGTACCTGAAGGAGCACCTTTTGGTACGGTAAATTGCGACGCTGATAACTGCACATTATGCATGAGTTGCGTCTCGGTTTGCCCAACGCGAGCGTTACACGCTAAAGGGGATAGCCCTGCGTTGTTATTTACCGAGCAAGACTGTGTTCAATGTGGTTTATGTGAAAGTGCTTGTCCGGAAAAAGTAATCAGCCTAGAGCCAAGGTTTAACTGGGATAAACAGCAGCGCACGCAAGATATGACACTTCATCAAGAGCCAGCAGCACATTGTTTAAGTTGTGGTAAGCCATTTGCACCCGCTTCGATGATAGAGATGTTACAAAATAAGTTACGTGGTCACTCTCATTTTGCCAGTGAAGATAAATTACGTCGCATTGCCATGTGTGAAGACTGCCGCGTGCGAGATTTGTTCTCTGACCTGACCGCTAACCCTGCCAAACAATTGGATATTTAACTATGCCACAGTCGAATATAAATACGGAACAACCTAAAGAAATAGAACAAGAAGCGGTGACAGCAGAGGTTTATGGTTTATTGGCATGCTTATTACGAGAGCCGCCATCAACAGAAGTTTTGCAATGGTTAAGAGAATTAGAAGTCGAGCCTTGTGAACAACATGCTATGACTAACGCGTGGTTTCGTTTAAAAGAGGCGGCGTTAATGACGAGTCCAGAGCAAGTAGCCGATGAATACCAAGACTTATTTATTGGTATTGGCTGTGGGGAAGTAGTGCCATTTAGTTCATGGCATATTGCTGGCACCTTAATGGAAAAACCCTTGGTGGCGATTCGTCAAGATCTCAAACGTTTTGGCTTTGAAAGACAAGATGATATTCGCGAACCAGAAGATAGTATCTCCGCGCTTTTAGAAGTGATGTCGATGTTGCAATCTGAAGCGTTCGATGCTCAGCAACAGTTTTTTAATGCCCATATTCGCCCGTGGTTCATCTCATTTTGTAATGAAATTGAGAAGGCTAAGTCAGCGCAATTTTATCTGCCAGTTTCGCGAGTACTACGGCATTTTGGGCTAATAGAACAAGCGCGATATACCGAAAAATCATCGTCAGGCGAGATAGAAATCACTCGTCTGCAATAACAATAAGTTTTCTTTGAGTTGTTAATACTTAGAGAAAGGGACTTCCAAGTGAGTACTTTGAAGAACCGAAGGTTCAACCATGGACCTGAATTGCGGTTAAAGGCAATTTAAATCTGCGTCATAAGCGATTCTATGAATTCATTCATTAAACCGCTTATTTAACAATGGTTTCCGATGACCGGATACACGGTTATACCAATCAAATGAATTAGATGATCACTCATGCGGTTGGTATTGTAAGGAGCAATGTATGAAAACAACATCTCTAAATAAAGAGAGCGTCAACGAAAGTCGACGAGATTTACTCAAGGGAATCACTACAGCAGCCGTTGTAGGTGGTGTAGTGGCCGCAGGTATTTCAACCCAAGTATCTGCCGCAGAAAAGCCTCAAAACAATGAGCAGCCAAAATTAAAAAAGGGCTATCACGAAACGCAACACATTCGTGATTATTTCGATTCTCTATAGGAGTAGCGATAATGAAACTGACAAAGCGCTCTGATAGCGTCTCGAAAAGCGAGAACCAATTAGGTTTGAGTCGTCGTAATTTCATGAAAAACACTGGTATTGCAGCCGGTGGTGCTGTGGTAGGCGCCTCAATGTTTGCCCCGAGCATTATGAAAAAAGCTGAAGCTCAAGAAGTGGATCGTTCTGCACCAACTGAAGTTAAAAGAACCATTTGTTCTCACTGTTCAGTTGGCTGTGGTATTTATGCAGAAGTACAAAATGGCGTCTGGACAGGTCAAGAACCGGCTTTCGATCACCCATTTAATGCCGGTGGTCACTGTGCTAAAGGCGCTGCCTTGCGTGAACATGGTCACGGCGAACGTCGCTTAAAATACCCAATGAAGTTGGAAGGCGGAAAGTGGAAACGAATTTCATGGGATACCGCAATTGAAGAAATTGGTAACCAAGCATTAAAAATTCGTCAAGAATCAGGCCCTGATTCGGTGTATTTCTTAGGTTCAGCCAAGCACAACAATGAACAAGCTTATACTTTCCGTAAAATGGCCTCAATGTGGGGAACCAACAACGTTGACCACCAAGCACGTATTTGCCACTCAACAACAGTAGCCGGTGTTGCCAACACTTGGGGCTATGGCGCAATGACCAATTCATTTAACGACATGCATAACTGTAAGTCGATTTTGTTTATTGGTTCGAATCCAGCAGAGGCGCATCCGGTTGCGATGCAGCACATTCTGATCGCCAAAGAACGTGGTTGTAAAATTGTTGTCGCGGACCCTCGTAAAACCCGTACGGTAGCGAAAGCCGATCAACATGTCGCGTTACGCCCAGGTACGGATGTTGCTTTCATTTGGGGCATGTTATGGCATGTGTTCCAAAACGGTTGGGAAGACAAAGAATTTATCCATCAACGTGTGTTTGGTATGGATGAAATTCGTGAAGAAGTCGCAAAATGGACACCACCGGAAGTTGAGCGTGTTACGGGTATTCCTGAAGCGGATGTGTACCAAGCAGCGAAGACTTTATCTCACCATAAACCGGGCTGTGTGGTTTGGTGTATGGGCGGTACTCAACATACGACAGGTAACAATAATACTCGTGCGTATTGTGTGTTTGAATTAGCGCTTGGCAACATGGGTAAATCGGGCGGCGGGGCGAATATTTTCCGTGGTCACGATAACGTACAAGGTGCAACAGACTTTGGCGTGTTATCTCACGATCTACCAGGCTATTATGGCTTATCAGAGGGCGCATGGCAGCATTGGTCAAATGTGTGGGGCATCGATTATGGCTGGCTAAAAGGCCGCTTTGATCAGAAGAAATACAACGGCAAATTACCAATGAATAACATGGGGATTCCTGTTTCTCGTTGGGTTGACGGTGTATTAGAAGATAAGTCTCGCATTGAGCAGAACGATAATATCCGCGCCATGTTCTATTGGGGGCATGCGGTGAACTCGCAAACCCGTGGTCATGAAATGCCCAAAGCCATGCAGAAGCTGGATATGATGGTGATCGTCGACCCATATCCAACGGTCGCGGCTGTTATCAATGACCGCACCGATGGTGTTTATCTGCTACCGGCTACTACGCAGTTTGAAACTTATGGCTCTGTGACTGCATCAAACCGCTCAATCCAATGGCGTGATCAAATTATCGAACCTTTGTTTGAGTCTAAACCGGATCATGAAATCATGTATCTACTTTCTAAGAAACTTGGCTTTGCTGACGAGTTATTTAGAAATGTAGAAATCAAGAATAATCAACCGGTTATTGAGGACATTACTCGTGAGTTTAACCGCGGTATGTGGACAATTGGTTACACGGGTCAAAGCCCTGACCGCTTGAAATTCCATCAACAAAACTGGCACTTATTCAGTCATGAAAACTTGGAAGCAGAGTCAGGTGAAGTGAAAGGTGAAACCTACGGTCTGCCTTGGCCATGTTGGGGCACGCCTGAACTGAAACACCCAGGCACTCACATTCTTTACGATACCTCGAAAAGCGTTGCTAACGGTGGTGGTAATTTCCGTACTCGCTTTGGTGTGGAGTTTGAAGGTAAGAGCCTACTGGCTGACGGCAGTTTTTCGAAAGATTGTGAAATCGAAGATGGCTTCCCAGAATTTACCGATAAGTTATTAAAACAACTTGGTTGGTGGGATGATTTAACCGCTGAAGAAAAAGCCGCAGCGGAAGGTAAAAACTGGAAAACAGATCTCTCTGGTGGTATCCAGCGTGTCGCGATTAAGCATGGTTGTATTCCATTTGGTAACGGTAAAGCTCGCACTATTGTATGGCAGTTCCCAGATCGTGTCCCATTACATCGTGAACCTCTATATACACCTCGTCGTGATCTCGTCGCAGACTACCCAACATGGGATGATAACGATGCGATTTATCGTCTGCCTACCTTGTATAAATCAATACAAGATCAGGATCATTCAAAGGAATACCCAATCATTCTGACTTCTGGCCGTTTGGTTGAATATGAAGGTGGTGGTGAAGAAAGCCGTTCTAACCCGTGGCTTGCGGAGCTACAACAAGAAATGTTTGTGGAAATTAACCCGCAAGAAGCTCAAGCCAATGGTATACAAGATGGCGATGATGTGTGGGTTGAAGGCGCGGAACAAGGCCGTATCAAAGTGAAAGCCATGGTGACTAACCGTGTTCTACCAGGCTTGGCGTTTATTCCGTTCCACTTTGGTGGTAAGTTCCAAGGCAAGGATTTAACCGAGAAGTACCCTGAAGGCACGGATCCTTACGTTATTGGTGAGTCAGCAAACACCGCAACCACTTACGGTTACGACCCTGTGACTCAAATGCAAGAAACCAAAGTGACGCTTTGTAAAATTAGCAAAGCCACCAGCACTTCAAACGCGTAAGGGGTAGGTTATGTCTACAACAGATAAAAAATCAAAAATGAAGTTTTTATGTGACTCGGAACGCTGCATTGAATGTAATGGTTGTGTCACAGCTTGTAAAAACGAAAACGATGATGCCCTTGAGTGGGGAATCCAACGTCGCCGCGTCGTCACCATTAATGATGGTGAAGTGGGTGAAGCATCAATTTCAGTGGCATGTATGCACTGTGATGACGCGCCGTGTATGGCGGTATGTCCTGCGGATTGCTTCCACCGTACCGAAGACAACATTGTTTTACACAATAAAGACTTGTGTATTGGTTGTGGCTACTGTTTATTTGCATGCCCATTTGGTGCCCCTCAATTTATTCAACATGGCGCGTTTGCTGAACGTGGCAAAATGGATAAATGCACTTTCTGTGCCGGAGGCCCTGAAACGGAGCCGGGCTCTCAAGAAGAGCGCGAAAAATATGGCGCTAACCGTATCGCGGAAGGCAAGCTACCGATGTGTGCTTCATTGTGCTCAACCAAAGCATTAATGGCCGGGCCTGCAGATAAAATTGCGCAAATCATGGCAAAACGCGTACATGACCGAGGTGGTAAGGATGACCGTAGCAATGTTACGGGTGTCACTTATGATGAATCATTGGCTTATGATGCCTCTCAATCAAACAGTCACAAATAAGGGGGCAGATATGTTCATGAAATCATTCAAAACGTTTGCTGTCTCTTTGATGACAGTAATGATGTTGTGCTTGAGCTTTACCACTTTAGCCAACGATGACACCAACAAACAAACGGGTGTTGCGCCTGCCACGACCGCTGAAAAAGAAATGACTCGTTTAGCCGGCGAAACGTTTTATCAGAAAGTGCAAGATGGACAAGAAGGTTACACAACTTCTCAATCGATGGAGCATGGTGTCTTGGTGAGTAAACCAAGTGAGACTTGGTACCGTTTGAAAGAGAAATGGATGTCACCATTAGGCGCAATTGCGGTTCTGGGTAGTTTAGCAATGGTGGCTTTAGCCTACGTGATTGTTGGGCCATTAAAGCTTAGCCAACCGAGAACCGGTCGTAAGATCAAGCGTTGGACTCGTTTTGATCGCGCTTTGCATTGGTCAATGGCGTTCACTTTTTTAAGTCTGGCTTTTTCTGGAATGACATTGGTATGGGGAAAACACTTCCTCAAACCGATCATTTCTACGGCCGCTTGGGGAGATATCATTTATTTTGCTAAGCAATACCATAACTATATCGGCCCGATTTTCTTCATCTTATTGATGGCAGTCTTAATTAAATGGTGGCGTAAAAGTACCTTTAAGAAAATTGACCTTGATTGGTGTTTAAAATTAGGTGGTATGGTTGGTAAACATAAAGGAAAGCATCCTTCAGCCGAGTTTTCTAATGCAGGTGAGAAAATTATTTTCTGGATGTTGATCTTTATGGGCATTATTGCCGCCATTAGTGGTTTTATTTTAGATTTTCCAATTTTTGGCCAAGGCCGTCGTGATATGGATATTTCTAACTTAGCCCACATGATCTCTGCCTTGATCCTTATTTGTGGCTTTATTTTCCATATCTATATTGGTTTATTCGGTATGGAAGGTGCCTTAGAAGGGATGGTGAAAGGCGAAGTAGATGAAACTTGGGCCAAAGAACACCATGATTTATGGTATGAAGAAATGAAAGCTCAAGGTAAAGTGGAAGACCCCAAAGTCTAACCATTTCATACGTTAACGAACAAAGCAGCTAGTTTTTAGCTGCTTTTTTATTGCTTATTTTTTAATACATCCAAGTAACGTCAAGGTGCAAGTTTCAGCAAGAATAAAAAAGCTACAAACAGGAAAATTGACGTTACTTGGATATAAATGGGCAAAACCTTGTTCTATATCTACTATTTATACTTAGAAGAATAATTTTCGAAACGATTACAGTAGGATAAATAAAAAACATAAGGAAATGTATATGCAGAAAAAATATTTCGCACTTTCTTCGCTTTTGCTGGCATCCAGCTTTCCAATCGCAAGTATGGCCTCAGAATGTGGCACGGTTTCGATTGCCGATATGAACTGGAGTTCAGCCACTTTAATGGCGAATGTTGATAAGTTTATTTTAGAAAATGCTTACGGCTGTGAAGTTGACCTTATCCCCGGAGATACCGTTCCAACCACAACCTCAATGGTTGAAAAAGGTGAGCCGGATATAGCGCCAGAGCTATGGAGTAACTCAGCCAAAGCGTTATTAGAAAACGGGGTTAAAGAAAAACGTCTTCGCTTTGCGGTACAAAGTTTATCGGATGGTGGTGAGGAAGGATATTGGGTTCCACAGTACATGGTGGATAAAGATCCAAGTTTGGCGACGATAGAAGGTATCAAGGCGAACGCTAAGCTATTTACTCACCCAGAAGATGACAGTAAATCGGCATTCTATACCTGTCCAGCCGGTTGGACTTGCCAAATATCCGCTGGGCATATTTTTGATGCGCTTCATTTAAAAGAATCAGGTTTTGAGCAAGTCGACCCTGGTTCTGGTGCAGCTTTAGCGGCCACCATTGCGAAAGCATACGACAGACAGCAACCTTGGTTTGGCTACTACTGGGCTCCTACAGCCGTCCTAGGTAAATATCCTATGGTGAAAGTGGAATTTGGCCATGGAACAGATGTAAAACATTACCAAGAATGCATTACTCAAGTCGAATGTAAGAACCCTAAACCTATCATGTGGCCACCATCGAAAGTCGATACGGTTGTAACAGAATCTTTTGCAACTCGTTCACCTGAGGCAATGAAATATTTAACTCACCGCTCTTATACCAATAAACAAATGAACCAAATGTTAGCGTGGATGGAAGATAATCAGGCTGATGGTGACATGGCCATGGAAGAGTTCATGTTAAAACACAAAGAAATTTGGTCTCAGTGGTTAGATGAGAAATCGCAAGCCGCCGTGCAAGCTGCAGTAGATAAGCTGTAATTTGGTCTAGCGGGTACTTCATATTCAAATATTGGGTACCCGTTTGTTGTAATGATCATAAAGAATGGAAATGACATGTCTGTACCTCAATGGTTAACCCAGTTCCCTGAACTTGACCGAGATAGCCTACTATGGCTAAGAAGAACCTTAGATGGCGCGTATCGCGATTTTTCCCGTCAATATGGCGAAGCCATTGAATCTTTTTTTGATCCGCTATTATCTTTTTTAGTGCATTTTGAAAAGTTATTACTTGCCACGCCTTGGTGGTTAATCATCGCCATTTTAGCGGCACTTTCTTATGGGGCGAGTCGTTCTTGGAAATTATCCCTGTGTGTGGTGGTCGCATTCTTTTTTATCGGCTATTTAGGCATGTGGGAAGATACCATGCGCACTATGAGTATTATTTTAGTGTCAACGTTTGTGGCAATAATACTCGGAGTGCCAACAGGGGTTGCGATGGCCAGCTCTAATCGGATTCAAAAAATAGTCACACCATTGCTTGATGTGATGCAAACCATGCCAGCCTTTGTTTATCTCATCCCAATCGTAATGCTACTTGGAATAGGGAAAGTTCCGGGATTAATTGCGGTTGTCGTGTATGCGATTCCTCCGGTGATCCGCTTAACCAATTTAGGTATACGTTTAGTTGATAAAGAAGTACTCGAAGCCTCAACGGCCTTTGGAGCCAATCGAATACAGCGATTGTTTGGCGTACAAATCCCTTTGGCCATGCCTAATATTATGGCCGGCATTAACCAAACGATAATGATGGCATTGGCGATGGTGGTAATTGCTTCAATGATAGGCGTGAAAGGGCTAGGTCAGCCGGTATTAAAATCCATCACAAACCAGTATTTTACCTTGGGCTTATTAAATGGGCTGGCAATTGTCGCATTGGCGATTATTTTTGATCGAGTCACTCAAAGTTATGCCAAGCGAACCCAACAACATTTAGGAGGCAAATCATAATGTCTAGTGCCTCTACTTACATTAAAATTTCAGGCCTTTATAAGGTTTTTGGCAGCAATTCAAGTGACGGCGTCACAAAGTTAAAGGCAGGGATTTCAAAAGATGAATTAATGAGTCAATATCAGCTCAGTGTTGGCTTGAGTGACATCAGTTTAGATATTGAGAAAGGCGAAACCTTTGTGGTGATGGGGCTGTCAGGTTCCGGGAAGTCGACCTTAATTCGCCATTTCAATCGTTTAATAGAACCTACAGAAGGTACGATTGAAATCGATGGCATTGATATCTGCTCGTTAGATAAAAAACAAATCCAAGATTTACGCCGTCATAAAATGTCGATGGTTTTTCAACGGTTTGGCTTACTTCCTCATAGAACTGTTATTCAAAACGTTGCTTATGGACTAAAAATTCAAGGGGTTAATAAACTTGATTGGCAAAGCAAAGCGCAGCACTGGATTGATATTGTCGGCTTAACGGGGTATGAAAATCAATATCCTAATCAGTTATCTGGGGGACAACAGCAACGTGTCGGTCTTGCGCGTGCATTATGTACTGATCCTGATATTTTATTAATGGATGAAGCGTTTTCAGCCTTAGATCCGCTTATTCGTAGTGAAATGCAGCAACAATTAAAAGACTTGCAGCAAAAACTTCATAAGACCATTATTTTCATTACCCATGATCTCGATGAAGCTTTGCGTTTAGGTGATAGAGTTGCCATTTTAAAAGATGGGCAGTTAATTCAACAAGGTAAGCCCGTTGATATTTTACTGAATCCTGCCACTGATTATGTTGCCTCGTTTGTTAAAGACATTAATCGAGGTCGAGCATTAACCGTGAAACACGCTTATACCGCACAAAACGCCATACAAGCGACATCAAGTATCCGTGATGCGATATCTCACATGCAACAAACGATATCAACAGAAAGCGCAGTAGTAGATGGTGAACACCAATACATCGGCTTGATTCGTCTGGTTGAACTACAAGCGATGATGCCATCGACTCCAGAGCGCTATGTTCGTGATGTGATGAGCCCTCAATCGAATCAGCCAATGCTTAGTATCGATCAGACTTTAGAGTCAGTGATGCCTGAGGTGCTGGATAGTAACCAACCATTACCCGTACAGAATATGGATGGAAAATATGCTGGGATGCTAGATAAGAAACTCTTGGCGACGTTATTAGGCGGGCGATAAATAGTAGAAACAATTACAAATTGAACAAAGTTGAGTGAATGCCTCGTTACGGCTTACAAATAGAAGCTCGTAACGAGGTTGTATCCTTATAGGGCTTGTAACAGCTCAGATGTGACAGCTTCAAGCGAGGCTAATTTATAATCGGCAATCACAAAACGAGCCTGTTCAGATTGGCTAGCCTCTGGTATCACGATCATTTTCATTTGCGCAGATTTAGCGGCTAACAGTCCGGTAAATGAATCTTCTAAAGCGACACAGTCTAATGGTGATACTTCTAATGCCGCCGCTGCGTTCAAATACACTTCAGGATGTGGTTTTCCATAAGGCAGTCCTTCCGCGGATAAGACCGCTTCAAATACGCCATCTAATTCTAAAGCATCGAGCGTCGCTTGAATTAACACCATAGGTGAAGAAGACGCTAACGCAACTTTTAATCCGGCTTGTTGGCATGTTTCAAGCGCGTGGAATAGCCCCGGCATCATCGGTTTATGTTCTTTTACCAATTCAATCACACGATTCAAAATCATGTCACAAACTTCCTCACAAGTATGCGTTTCCCATGGCTGCTGACGATAGTATTGCTCAACAATTTGGTCAATACGAATACCGGTCGTATCAATGGTATCTTGTAGGCTGATCTTAACGCCTACAGTCGGAAATACTTCTAATTGAGCTTGTTGCCAATAAGGTTCCGAATCGATCATTAGGCCGTCCATATCAAACACAGCAGCTTTAATCATGTTGAATTCTCTTCTTTTATTTAATGTGTTTGAAGAGTCTAACATGACGTTATTACCGTGCAAATAAGGTTCCCTTCAATGTCCTCATGTAATTGATGTGTTTATCAAACAATTTAAATATAAGTAGGGTCGCAGTTTAGACTTGCCAGATCATTGTGACGTTTCTGATGTATTAAGTTATGTTTTTTACTAATGAACAGAGCGTAATAATGGCGAAACAATCTCAATATTCTTTTATTGTTTATTCTTTCATTACAGGTGCAGCGATATTGTCTTCACCGAATACATCTGCCACAAAGGTGAAAAATGAAGAAGAGCAAAGTTCTGAACAAGTTGTACTTGCAAATGTCTATCATGATGAAGTAAATCTTGAGGACTATTGGTACAGTGAAAAATACGATGGTATTCGAGCCTTGTGGACCGGGAAGTATTTTCAAACTCGACAAGGGCAGCGTATTTATGCGCCTGATTGGTTTACTGCTCAATTTCCTAAACAAGCATTAGATGGCGAACTTTGGGCTGGGCGAGGTCAATTTAATCATGTTCAAAAAACGGTATTAGATTCCGTTCCCAATGACCAAGATTGGGAGAATATTTTATTCATGGCCTTTGATATGCCGGATCAACCAGGTGAATATGTTCAACGTTATCACGCTCTGAGGCGTTGTATAAATGAAACCTTTGCGATTCATTTACGCCTAGTTGAACACCTACCTTTACAATCTGAAGTCGAATTAGATCGTTTGCTTGATAATATTGAAAGGTTGAGCGGAGAAGGCGTTATGCTACGGAATAAGCACAGTGCTTATAATACAGGCCGCAGTGATGATTTGCTAAAAGTGAAAACTTATCAAGATGATGAAGCAGTTGTTATTGGTTATAAGCCAGGAAAAGGCAAATACGATGGATTAACAGGGTCACTTTTAGTGAAGTGGAAAGAGGGTAAGACATTTTATATTGGCTCGGGATTATCCAATAAAGAACGGAAAATCCCGCCGCCAATCGGTTCTATAATAACCTTTAGATACAATGGGCTAACGCATAATGGGTTACCTAGGTTTGTTCGCTTTAGCCACTTGCGTGAAGAAATCAAACCCAAGTTACCCTAATTTTAACGCGTTGAAAAATCAAGTTGTACGCTATCGTCTTGCTTATGCAGCCAAAGTAAGCGAAGAGAAAGCAAGATTGCGGCCATGGTTAGCCCAACAATAATTCCAACCCAGAAACCAGTCACTCCCATTGGTTCTGACGTAATCAAGTCAGTCATGCCTAATACGTATCCGATAGGCATGCCAATTCCCCAATAAGAAATTAAGGTTCGGCTGAAAATTGAACTCGTATCCTTGTAACCGCGTAAAGCTCCTGCAGCCACCACTTGCACGGCATCACTGCATTGATAAATAGCAGCCATGATTAAAAGGTGCAATGCAATAACGGTTACTTCTGGGTTTTCTGTATAGAGTTCAATAATTTGGTGTCGGAATACAATCGTCAATAGTGCTGTTATGAGTGCCGTACTAAATCCAAACAATAGCCCAACATGAGTCGATATTTTGGCACCTTCAACGCTTTTTTCTCCAAGCTGATGACCGACACGAATACTAACGGCGGCACCAATACTCATTGGTAGCATAAAAATCAAGGTTGAAAAGTTAATCGCCACTTGATGCGCAGCGACCACAATAGGGCCTAATGGTGCAATCAATAAGGCAATAACCGCAAACAAGGTGACTTCAAAAAATAAAGACGCGGCAATAGGAAACCCTAAGCGAAATAAACGCTTCAATGAATGCATGTTAGGTTTATGATATTCACTAAAAATATGGATATTTTTGAATCGCTGTGCGATTAACACATAAGTGAGCATAAGCAAAAACATTACCCAATAAACAATTGCCGTTGCTACGCCACAACCTACCGCGCCTAAAGCTGGCATGCCAAACTTGCCGTACACAAAAATCCAGTTCAACGGAATATTAATCGCTAAGCCTAGAAATCCTAAAATCATGGCTGGTTTTGTTAGAGATAAGCCATCGGATAAACTGCGTAATGTCTGAAAAAGTAAAAAAGCGGGCACAGCAAAAATCATCGCAAACATATAGCCATTGGTTTTTTGTGCCATAACAGGCTCAATATGCATGATGTCTAGAATATGTTTTGTTTGCGATAATACGAGAATAATTGGAATCGCGACTAAAAAAGACAGGTAGAAGCCTTGCTGAATTTCATGTGCAATTCGAACTTGTCGACCGGAACCATTCAATTGGGCAACAACAGGAACAAGAGCTAACAGCAACCCAATACCAAATAAAATAGAAGGGAGCCAAATACTCGAAGCCACCGCTACCGCAGCCATATCAGTAGCACTCACGCCACCCGCCATGACGGTATCAATAAAGCCCATGCCGGTTTGAGCAACCGAAGCTAATAGCACGGGAGTTGCTAACTTAACAAGGATTGAGCCTTCTTTACGATAACGATGCATATTAACTCCTAACTGCGTGAAAAGGCGGAAAAGAATTATATCTGGTTGTATACAATTAGCGATAAAAATTTAACAAAATAGACATAAAAAAAGCCCCTAAAATTGAGTTCAATTGTTGGGGCTTATAATTCAGTTTTAAATAAGGGAGAGTTAAAAAATGGAATGATCTTCGACATCAACCCTTAGTTGCACCTTGCTATTATTAACCGTTAGTTCCAAATGAATGGCATGGTTGCAAGATGGACAATCATCATAAAACTCTTGGTTGCCTCTCGATGAATCAACCGTCATGCCAATCTGATGTCCGCAATGTGGGCACGGTACTCTTTTCTCAGTGTATTTTATCATTGCTTTCCTCACTACTACGTCCTTGTGTCAAGCTGAATGAACAACAAAATAAGCAGATAAATTAGTTATCTTTGCCTAGTCATAATAAATACTAACTCGGTAAGTTAGTTCATGATTGAAAATAAGCAAAAAGGTTGAAACACTGCAAAATAATGAACAAAAAGTGTTATGTTTATCTAGTTATCCGTCGTTAATTGTTACTTTCCTAAACAAAAAATTCGATAGAATTAAATCGTACTTCCGTTAATTGTAATTCTAGTTCATGGTTCTCATTTCTTTACGATGGATATCACAGTTATAAGATTTGTTAATTAAAGGACTGAATTAACAATAGAAAAATGAAGGCTATCTAACGTCCGCCATCTTGTAATAGCTGTATTTTTGCGACGCATTGGGTCAAATACTCTCCTCCATATTGGTTGCAGCGACATAGTAAGTAGTAAAGCTGATAAATATCTCTTCGCTTGTCGTACCCACTATCTAGAAGGCGGATACTTTCATAACCAGAAAAGAAATCCGGCCCTAAATCACTAAACTCCTCGATGATCGCTAAATCACATTCAGGATCCCCCCAGTAGCTTGAAGGGTCGTAGCAAATAGCACCATGAACGGAAAGAGCATAATTATTACGGCTTAAGTTACCATGTAGTAGTGAGGGGGATGGGTTATGAGTACCAATTTTTTGCTTAACTAAAGATATGATTTGTTCGATATCCCCAAATTCTATTCCCTTTTCTTTTAATAACTGCAATTGCCATCCAATGCGGCATTCCGAAAAAAACACTCCCCACTTTTTATGCCAGGCATTAGGTTGTAGATTCAAACCAACATAAGTATCGGCATCATAACCATACTCTTTTTGTTCTCCCCATAAATGAAGGCGGGCAAGTTGCTGTCCAAAGTGGTATTGATCATTGGCCGCGGTTAACGGTTTTGTTGGAAGGTAATTTAGGATTAAAAAGGCTTTATCTTTGATGATGCCACAAGTCACAGGCTGAGGAACCGATAGGGTACCGGTATGCAAGAGGTTAGAAAGATTATCAATCTCAGATTCGAATTTTTGCAGATATTCTCGATCGTTAATTTTAACAAAATAGCGTTGTTGGCCATCTGAAATCATATAGCATTGATTGCAATCACCACCTTTTAAGGGTTCCCGTTCTTGAATGACAAACTCAAACGCAAGTATTTGTGATAGCTGTTGTGCAATACCATGCCACATAATTGCCTCCAGAATCTGAAAGTTATCAGTCTATGACATTAGCTTAGTTGAAGAATTGAATTAGAGAGCCAAACCGCAAAAATAACTTTTATTTTTTATGGATATTAGCAAGTAAACGAAATTAGTCTATTTTGGCAATATACGTCTAAATTGCCAAAATTTACTCGCCCAATAAGGGTTATCGAGACGAGAAATAATGACGCCTTTTGAGGTTGAAGCATGCATGAATTGTTTGTCACCGAGGTACATCCCCACATGCCGCTGGTTCCAACCTGTTTTAAAGAAAACTAAATCACCAAAAGCCGCTTGTTCTTCGGGAATATAACGACCTTGCTGGCTTTGTAACTCTGTAGAGCGGGGAAGGTGCAATTGATAAATGCTCGACATAGCAACTTGCATAAAAGCAGAGCAGTCGATGCCTTGTTTAGAACTACCGCCAAACTGATAAGGCACGCCAGACCATGATTGATATAAGTGGTCCAATTCAGTTTTCTCTGCAGGGGTAGATGGTAAAGGGGGCGTTGTAGGTTGATTGGAGGCGCAACCGACTAATAATAAAAGAAAACTAAGAAGAGGTATGGTCAGTACGTTATTCATTTTTACCTAAATTCGACGTTCAAGATGTGTGATATAGAAGGCAATATCTAAGCTTCCCTAAATATAAGTGATTAGTATAGAGGAAAACAGCGGGTAAAATGACAGAAAAATGTTTGAAAATTGTTCATTCAAACCTTGCTGATGCTTAACTTGATCGACTATCACAGTTTGTGCAGTAACTTTATGGATAATAAAAATAATTTTTATATTTTCGATTTTAATTTATGGAGAGAATTAATGTATTACGGTTTTGATGTCGGTGGCACAAAAATTGAATTTGGTGCATTTAACGACAAATTAGAAAGGGTAGCCTCAGAAAGAGTGCCAACACCAGGTGAAGACTATCAAGCCTTACTTACCGTGCTTGCAGGGTTAGTCACCAAATACGATGAACAATTTGGGGTGAAAGGGCTTGTTGGGATCGGTATTCCTGGTATGGAGAGCGTAGAAGACAGCTCTTTAATGACATCAAATGTTCCTGCGGCAAAAGGCCAGTTCTTACGTAAAGATCTCGAAGCCTTAATCGAACGTCCACTTAAAATTGCTAATGATGCTAACTGTTTTGCTTTATCAGAAGCATGGGATGAAGAGCACCAAGGGAAAGAAAGTGTACTTGGCCTTATTCTCGGCACCGGTTTTGGCGGTGGTATTGTGGTGAATGGCCACGTTGTATCCGGAGGTAGCCATGTGGCAGGTGAAATTGGCCACACACGTATGCCACTTGATGCTTGGTTTTATCTTAATGATAGTGCTCAAAATAAAGACGCACCTTTGTTTAGCTGTGGTTGTGATAAGAAGGGTTGCATTGATAATTATCTTTCTGGACGAGGCTTTGAACAGCTTTATGCTCATTACTATGATGAAAAAGTTAAAGCGGTTGATATCATAGAACAATACAAGAAAAATGATGACAAGGCTGTCGAGCATGTGAATCGATTTATGGATCTTCTTGCGATTTGCTTGGGCAATATTTTTACCGCTTTTGACCCTGATGTCGTCGTTTTAGGCGGTGGCTTATCTAACTTTGAGGCTATTTATAATGAAATGCCGAAACGTATTCAGCCTCATTTACTACCGGTAGGAAAAGTACCTAAGATTTTGAAAGCTAAGCATGGCGATTCCGGCGGAGTACGCGGCGCAGCATTTTTGAATATTCAATAATCACATTGCGTTAAAGTGAAGAAAGGCTCAATGGTCATTCATTGAGCCTTTCTCTTATCGGTCTTGTATTTAATACCGGACTAAATATTTTTCTTCTTTTGTCCAATGCCGATATTTTCTTTTGGCATTAACGTGATCTTACCAAACCCTAACTTTTTAAAATGAGCATCACGATAATTACGAACTGTTTTAGTATCCGATACGGCTTCGATCGATTGCTCCATTTTTAAATATTCACAGATATCGATGCCTTCATGCGCGGCGACTGCTTCATGAATACTGTGAAAATCACGATAACTAAACGCTAATGTTTTTTCTTCACTCTTGTATGTGTATAAAATTGTACGAGACATAAAACTAAAACCTTAAATGCAAAAAGCAGTAACCAAGATTACTGCTTAAACTGAATTATCAGAGATTATATACCAATATAAGACGTCAAATGGCATTTAATTCATATCACTGCACCATTGATCGTACCGCTATCGTTGGTGGTTGTATATTATGGCTTTTGAATTCTTTCATGACACGCAATGTAATATCTGTTTCAAATAACTTCTCATAGAACGTATCAACCACATAAGCCTTACAAGTCAATTTAATTGCGAGATAATTATCGGCAATCTCTTGGTTCACTAACACTACAACAGGTTTCGGTAAGTGAATATATCGGCTTGATGAAGCCGCCTCTTGAATGAGGTCTCGCGCTAAATTGATGTCTTGATCCATACCGATGTAAAAGGGGATAACACACTGCATATCTAGCGCACCATAGTTGCCACTCATCGTCACTTCACTTAAAAATTTGTTATTTGGAATGGTAATAATGTCATCCGTCAATGTTCTCATGCGCACAGAGCGTAACCCTATAGTAATGATATCGCCATAATTACCTTCAAAGGTAACTCGGTCACCGACTTGAAAAGGTCGATCAATCATAACGGTTAAGCCTGCAATGAATGACGCAGCCAAATCTTTTAATGCAAAACCAATCGAAACAGCAAGCGTACCGCCAATTAATGTCAATATTTGATCATTAATGCGAAAACTCATCATAAATACGGCTAAGCCTGCCGTCATGTAAACGAAAAATTGGAAGAATGATTGCACCTTTTGCAACACCATCCGATATTGCACGAACTGAGAGCTAAAAGTTTCAACTAATTTATTCGTAAAACGCAGTAGAACCCACGAAGCAACAATGACCCCAAAAGAGAGAAAAACGCCTCCCCAGCGAATTAAACTGGTTAATTTAGTGATATTTTCTAAATGGGCAGATGTATCATCAGCGGCAAACGCAGTTGTGCTTAATAAAAGCATAACGATTAAACAAATGAACTTTTTCATTCTACTTCACCAATAAATGTTGACGGTGTAAGGCATTGGTAATAAAGCGATACCAATGATCTGAAATTCTCGCTTTATCACTTGACCACTCAATATAACCACGGCTTTCAAAATAACGTAATGTTCCAATAACCTCGGGAATAGTTAATTGAGTACATTCTGATAGTTCTTCAGGTGTCGATATTTCAAGCTGAACGATAGAACGTAGAATCGCGAGCATTGGTTTCGGCATCTTTTCAAGCTCATCGGATTGTGGAGCTTGAAATAGTCTAACCACCACTTTTTCTGTTTTTTGATCTTTACGAAGTGATAAACGTAGAAAACGTAAGGCGACGGTAGGGTTTCCATCAGCGTAGTGCCATAAAATACGATAAAAACCATGACGAGAGCGCTCTTCTTCGGACACATCATCTTGATCCCATTGTTTCGGCAAGTTTAAATCATCAAAAGAAACTGGGTTCTCGATATTTTGATTCAATCGAGTATCCAGCAAGCTTGCAATTTGGCTTTCAGACCAACGAGGCATGAAGGTGACTAAATCAAACAACAAACGCTCTCCACGAGCTCTATCGACAAAACGCCAGCTCGACTTTTCAATAGCTAATAATACTCTGTGGTTCTTTTTAGAACGGCGCATTAAATTGGCAAACTTCATTAATCCAGCTAAACCACCAACCATAGGTTTAACCAAACGCTGCGCATTATCTATCGCAAAGAGATAACAAATTTCACTTTTTCTTAGATGTGCGAGAAGTTGAATATCCGTTGATTCTTTACTTAATCCAATTTGCTCACATAGATCGGCAATCAGTTCCGCATAACCTGAATTAGGGCAATTTAAATATATAGGTGTGGCATTATTTACTCGATACAAAATTTGTTTAATCAAGGTTGTAGTGCCAATACCTCGTTCACCAGAGACAACACACATAGCAGGGCTATCAGTGAGTATGTAGCGAGACAGTTGTTTTATTTCATCGGTTGCATAAGGTATCAACTCACTGTCTTCACTACCAGGCAAAACATAATTGTAAATTTCATCACCAGAGAGAGGGACTAAATTTGTATTTTGCCCACCATTATCACTTTGTTTCGCGATTTCAATTCGAAATAAATAGGCTAGGGCTTGGCTGAAAAAAGCATATTGAGATAGGTTTGAGATAACAAATTGCTTTAAATGACGGGTAAATATCCAGAATGTCATGATCGCGGTGGCGATGGTTGACAAGCCAAAAGTATCTTTATGATTGATAGCCCATTGAGCCCAAACTACGCAATCTGCATTAATATTATTTTCACTAAAAACATAAGGCTTCCATTTGCTTAACACTATGATAGTGATCACGATAAACCATAAAAACATCAGGCTTGAAACCCAATGATAAATTGTCCCTTCACCGACGGTTGTCTCTGTGATTTGCAATAAAACACCTGCGCCAATCACACTCCAGACGTAATAACGAATAGTGGATAGACGAATGGCGATAATATCTTTAGATGTGCTACGACTATTTCGATAAACAAATTCTAAGATAAATTTAACTGCGATTGAGCCACCTAAGATCCACCACGTGAAAATGTCTAAAAATTTCACATGCTGTAAGCTTTGCAAGCCAGAAAGAATATCAAGAGAAACCGTAATCGCGATTAGCCATGCAATAGGTTTGTTGGCCTTACTGATATACCAGATTAATCGAATCCATACCGGTGGTGAGGATGCAGTTTCTAATTTAGTTTTTCTAAAGTGGCGAATCATATCTGGGCTATTACGAAGCCACCAGTTCAAAACGAGATAAACAAATATCAGTTTAACGGCCATTGCGATGACAGGGACTGGAGATATAGATAGGTCTTCGATGAACTGTTTAAAACTTTGGATTTGGAAAAAGATCAAGAACTGAGCGTTAAGCTGAGTAATATGAATCTCATTTTTAAATTGAGTGACGCCAAAAGGGCCAAACCCAGTGAGTTTGTTGTATACGCGACTATCGACTAGTTTTAACAAATCTTGTTTTGAGCGATTAAAACTATGTAATGTTAAATAATATTCTTGAGTTGTTAACCAAGCATCTTCACCACCAATTTTTCTATATTGCTTTAGTGATTCTTCAAAACCTTTGGTATTAACATCAATTTGATAGAGCGTAGCTGAGAGTAATTCATCAACTTTTGCATGATCGTCGGCACCCATAAATAAAGGTTCTGGGAGCTGAGAAACTTTATTGGCGATAGACTGAGCTGCAGGAGAAGTCGACGCCGTTTTTGAGTGCTGAGTGGGCTCCCATTCCGCATGTGCGCCTAATGAGATAAAGAGTAATGTAGCAATAAATATTTGGTAAATCTTACCCATAGATTTCACTCATAAGTTGTTGATAGATGTAAATTTCGCTAACGATAATACATTCGTGATCTGAATCATAGTGTGTTCATGGCTTTATTATCATTCAGAGCTTAAAAGCTATGCTTTTGAATTGCAGGTTATTAATTTGGTGTCTTATTTGCTAATGGTTCGTTTATTTTATGTATCGAAAAGTCGATCTAGAGTGAATCTTTCGACTTTCGTATTTTTATTATTACTAAAAGCGGGTAAATTATAAAAAGCCTTACTTCCCAAGCTCCTCAGATAAAGACAGTATAGGTAGTGTTTCAGGCTTGCGCTGTGTTCGACAAACTATCAAAGGAATAAATATGCTTTTCCCATATCAAAATATTGTTGTACTTACCGGAGCTGGTATCTCAGCAGAGTCAGGTATCCAAACTTTCCGTTCTCAAGATGGATTATGGGAAAATCATAAAATTGAAGATGTCGCGACACCGGAAGGGTATCGTTATAACCCTGAGTTAGTTCAAGATTTTTATAATCAACGTCGCAAAAGTCTTCATGACGATCACATTAAGCCTAATTTAGCACATTTAGCTCTCGCAGAGCTTGAGGCTAAGTTAAAAGGGAATGTAACGGTGATTACCCAGAATATTGATAATCTGCACGAGCGAGCAGGCAGTAGTCGTATCATTCATATGCATGGGGAGTTACTAAAAGTTCGTTGCCCTGAATCAAACCAAGTCATTGAACACCAAGGAGATCTCGATGTTCATGATTTGTGTCATTGTTGCCAAATACCGAATCCACTGCGACCTCACATAGTTTGGTTTGGTGAAATGCCGTTACAAATGGCAGAAATATATTCATTATTAGAAGAGGCTGATTTATTTATTTCGATTGGCACTTCTGGCGTTGTTTATCCGGCTGCTGGCTTTGTTCATGATGCAAAAATGCATGGCGCTCATACTATTGAAATCAATTTAGAACCAAGTGCTGTAGAGAGTGAGTTCTCAGAAAAACGCTACGGTAAAGCCAGTATTGAAGTGCCAAAGCTGGTTAAAGAGTTACTAAAATAACAAATTGTTCATTTTGATGATGAGTGAATATCACGTACTAGAAATTTAAAACAGGTAAATAAAAACCCGCTAAAATGACTTTCAGCGGGTTTTTCGTATTTAATATTTATTAAGCAAATTAGTTCATATCAACTTTTAGCTTTTGGAAGTACTCTTCGTATAATACATTCGCGTCACCAACATCATCTTGCCACTCACCTGAATCGAGCACTTTTTGAGGTGGAAAGACATTATCATCATTTGCAAAATCTTTTGGTAATAATGGGTAAGCGGTTTTCACTGGTGTTGGGTAACCAATGGTCATTGCAATTTTCGCTGCATTTTCTGGACGTAATAAGAAATCGATCATTTTATATGCCGCTTCTGTATTTTTAGCGCCCGCTGGAATGGCTAAACTATCCATCCAGAAAATCGTGCCTTTTTCTGGCCAAATTATATGGATTGGAGCGCCTTCTTGGCGTGCCATATAAGCTGAGCCATTCCACAACATACCTAATGAAGTTTCTCCTGCAAGGTAAGGGTTAGCAGGGAAGTCTGAGTTAAAAACTAATACATTTGGCATTAACTTTTTCAACTCTAGATAAGCTTCTTTAATTTGTTTTGGATCGGTTGTGTTACCTGAATAGCCAAGCTTTGTTAATGCGATTTGGAATAACTCGCGTGGATCATCCATCATCATTAATTGACCAACCCATTTAGGGTCCCATAAATCATCCCATTTTTTAATTGATGATTTATCTAGCATATCAGTATTAATACCAATACCTGTCGCCCCCCAAACATAAGGGATTGAGTAGTCATTTGCCGGATCAAATGGTTTATTTAAATAGTTTGGATCCAAGTCCGCAAAGTGAGAAAGCTTCGATTTATCTAGCTTCATCAACATGCCTTCTTTACGCATTTTAGAGACAAAATAGGTAGAAGGAACAACTAAGTCGTAACCTTTGCCTTGAGTCTTCAATTTTGCATACATGGATTCATTTGATTCGTAAGTCGAATAAATGACTTTAATGCCAGTTTCTTTCGTGAAATCTTGCAAAACATCATTCGGGATATATTCAGACCAGTTGTAAAAATAAAGCTCTTTATCTTCAGCGTGCGCGAACCCTGTGGTAAATGTTGCTGCCAGTGCTGCACCGACAAAAAGCTTGGACCATGCCTTCATTGATATCTCCCAGAATTGAATGGTTATTAATTATCACCAACATACCGATTTTGTATTATCTGCATTGGCTTGAAAATAGTGTGAGTATAGCCATATAAATGGTTTTTTAAAGTATTTAAATCCTATTTCATGTTAAATAGTTATTTAAAAATAACGAAAGAGATTTCATCCGTCTAAGCATAAAAAAGCCTGCATAATGGCAGGCTTTGAAAGTAGGAGATATAGAGCTTTATTTGACCTTATCTCTAGCTAATACTTGCGAGAGCATCACTAAAATTAAAGATACGATCAACATAACGGTAGCTAATGCATTGACTTCAGGTGAAATTCCCACCTTTACCATTGAGTAAATTTTTAACGGTAGAATTTCATAGCTTGGTCCAGTCACAAAAGAGCTAATAATGACATCGTCCAGTGATAGAGTGAAGCTCAGCAACCAACCAGCAGCAACCGCCGGCTTTGCTAAAGGGAGAATGATACGTTTAAGTATGATCCATTCACCTGCACCTAAATCTTTTGCCGCTTCCAGCATCTTCACATCGAAGCCTTTTAATCGGCTGTAAACAGTGACGACAACAAAAGGTAAGCAAAAGGTGATATGAGAAATCAAAAGGGTAATAAGCCCCAGCTCAAAACCAATCACAAGAAATAAAGCAAGCAGTGAAATCGCCATAACAATATCAGGCGACATCATCACAATAAACAGTAATCCATTTACCGCACCTTTGCCTTTAAATTGATATCGAAATAACGCAACCGCAGTTAAACTACCAATAATCGTTGCGGCAGTCGCTGAAAAAACAGCAATAGTAATTGAGTGCCCAGCCGCTTGAATTAAACTATCGTTATTGAGTAACTCACCATACCACTTTGTTGTAAAGCCGCCCCATTTAATGCCGAATTTACTGGCATTAAATGAATTTACAATTAAAACGATAATCGGTAAATATAAAAACAAATAGACCAAACTCAAAAAGCTAGACTTGGCAATGTTTCCACCAAAGGACTTTTTCATCAGTCTAACTCCACATTTTTATTAAGTAACTTCCCAGCACGGTAGTAAGCATAAAGCATTAATGCCATTACTAATGTCAATGCGATACTGGTTGCCGCACCAAATGGCCAATCACGGGCATTTAAGACTTGGCTCTTAATGACATTACCGATCAATAAGTTCTTCGCGCCACCTAATAAGTCTGAAACATAGAACATCCCAAGAGCAGGGAGTAACACCAATAAACAACCGCCAATAATTCCCGGCATCGTCAGTGGCAAAATAACTTTTAAAAGAGTTTGCAGCTTATTCGCGCCCAAATCTCTTGCAGCTTCTATATAAGTGCGATCCAGTTTTTCGATAGCAGAATAAAGAGGCAGAATCATAAAAGGTAGCAAGATGTAAACAAGTCCAATCATCACAGCGGTTTCGGTGTACATGATGCGCATTGGATGCTCAATAAGTCCAATAGCCATTAAACTTTTATTCACGATACCTTGAGTACCTAATACAATCTTGAGGCCATAGGTTCGAATCAGTGAATTGGTCCAAAACGGTACAATCACCATGAACAACATGAATGGGCGAATTTTAACTGGCATCTTCGCGACGATATAAGCAAAAGGGTAACCAATCAACAAACACAGACCAGTGGCAACCACAGCCATGTACAACGAGTGCAACATAACCTTGGCATAAAGAGGATCCAGTAGACGAGTGTAATTACTTAATGTGAATGTTAATTCAATTAAGTTAGCTTCATCACGAGTTAAAAAGCTCGTAATGATAATCATCAAATTTGGAATGAAAACAAACAGCATCAGCCAAGAGACAATCAAAAGCACAATGCTATTTTGAAGATTTAATTTCTTCATTAGCATTTACTCTGTGGCTTCATGATGAAGTTTAACATCTTGGGGTAAAACAACTTCCCAACTCTCAACCCAAGTGACCGATACTTTTTGACCGATAGAGTGATCAACATCAGGATCATCTTCATTAAAGAACTCACTGACCATAACGCGCATACCCGATTCAAGTTCAACAACCGAATCTAAAGTCATCCCTTTGTATGTTCGTTCCGTAACGTGTCCAACAATACCAATATCTTCAGATTCTTTAATCTCTTCAATACGAACATCTTCAGGGCGAAGAAGAACATTAAGATGTTGGCCGGGTTGGACTGGGTGTTTGTAGTGGACAGAACACTCGACACCTTCAATAAGCGCGGTGATCGTTTTGTCATCATGACGTTTGACGACAGTGGCTTCAAATGTGTTTATTTCACCAATAAAGCTGGCCACAAAAAGATTTTTAGGTTCTTCATAAATTTCACGAGGAGAACCATCTTGTTCAATTACACCATCACGCATCACTATGATACGGTCTGACATAGAAAGCGCTTCTTCTTGATCGTGCGTAACAAAAATAAAAGTAATGCCCAGCTGACGCTGAAGCTGCTTTAATTCCAGTTGCATTTGTTTACGTAATTTATAATCCAGAGCGGATAATGATTCATCAAGTAATAATACTTTAGGCTTATTAACTACTGCGCGTGCAATGGCAATACGCTGTTGTTGACCACCTGATAGTTGGTGCGGTTTCCGTTGTGCCATGGATTCTAAACGAACCATTTTGAGAGCATCTTCAACACGAGTTTCTACTTCAGATTGTGCCACTTTTTGCATTCTTAGACCGAACGCAACATTTTCAAAAACGGTCATGTGAGGGAAGAGGGCATAACTTTGAAAGACGGTATTGACATGCCTTTTTTCTGGCGGCTGCTCTGTAACATCATCATTTGCGAGTAACACGGTTCCTGAATCCACCGTTTCAAAACCAGCAATCATCCTTAATACCGTTGTTTTACCACAACCTGAAGGCCCTAAAATCGTTAAAAACTCACCATGATTAACATTGAGATCTAAGTTTTCAATGATAGGTTTTCCATCAAAGCTTTTGCTGATACCAGACAGCTGAATAACGGTAGAAGTGTGTGTAGATTCAACTTTCAATTTCTGTATTTCTCCCAAGAAAGAACAGCGATGTTAGACACAAAAATTTGAGGGCGAATCATAGTCGCCATTCAGTATAATTCCTAGCATTTTTTGTCTACAGACGCTCAATTATTATCCATTAAGATTTGAGATACAAAAAAGAATATTTACAACGTCACAAAGAGTTGTAAATCAATGCTTTTACAAAATGAAATGCTTTAAAAAAAGCGACAAACTCGCATATTAGAGTGTCTTGAGTATAATGAGCCACAATTATGCGGGTTAGAGATGCTGGATACCTATTTTATGAATGATAATGTAGAAAAAGAATTTAATGTCGGTGGTAATATTGAAACCGCATTGTCTGGGCAGTACGAATTAAAAGCGGGCAATATAATCAGAGAAGCTTGGCAGCTTACACGGAAAAACTTTTGGTCATTTTCACCAACTATTGTGGTGTTGATTATTCTGCAAATCGCTATTTTCATGGTTGCTCTAAAAATGCAACTTGGTGATCCTAGCGTCTTATTCTCATTACTTGATGGTAGTGCTGACTCGTCGAAAATCGAAAGTATCGTTCAATCAGTCATGATTGCAAATTTTAGCTATGAAATTATTAGTGCACCTTTATATGCCGGTGTTTGCTTAATGGCGATGAGCCATGCAACGGGCTTCAAAACGAGAACAAATCATATTTTCAAAGGTCTGCACTTCACGGTTCCGGTTATGTTAGTCACCTTAATGGGATTAGTTTTACAAGGCCTTGCTGGTGCGATTCTACCTTTCTTGTCTTTATACTTTTCGATGGCGTTTAGTAACTCTGTTTTTCTTGTTTGTGAAAAACGAATGACGCCTATGCGTTCATTATTACTTTCCTTAAGAGCCATTAATAAAAAACTATTACCCGTCGTTGCTGTTTATGCATTGATACTCGTGATGTTTTTTGTTGCCGCTCTTTTTTACGGCATCGGTTTCATTTTAGTGCTCCCTTTCTTTTTTCATGTCAAAGGTATTATTTACCGCGATATGTTTGGAATTAAGATGAAAATTATTAACTCTGGTGGTAACGGCACACCTCCAAGCAATAACAACAAACAATCACAGGTATTTGACGCATGAAGAAAAAAATCATCATGGCTTTAGCGATTCTCGCTTTTTGGTCGGTTTATTATTATCAAAACCATTACAATCAACATTCAAAAGAAGAGGCGACTAAAGTAAAACCTAAAGCGCCAATGCCAGTTGATGATATTCACCTTAAAAAACAAAAGTTCTTTGACACGCTTCGTCCTGGGATTAAAAAAGAGAATGCTCGTGTCGTAGAAGAACGCCATGAATTATTGGACATAAAAAAACAGTTTGATGATGGTGATTTAACATCAATACCATCAAAGGCAAAACAATTAGCTGAAGATTATGAACTAGCTATCCCTGAAACAGGCATTGATGACGCTTGGTTAGATACGATGTTAAATCGTGTCAATGTCTTGCCTCAGTCACTAGTATTAACTCAAGCGGCGAATGAATCTGCATGGGGCACATCAAGGTTTGCTAAAGAAGGAAATAACTTTTTTGGACAGTGGTGCTACGTAGAAGGTTGTGGTCTCGTTCCTTTACAACGTGCAGAAGGCGCAACACATGAAGTGGCGAAATTTGATTCTCCACAAGAGTCGATCCATGCATACTTTATGAATGTCAATCGTAATAACGCTTATAAAGAACTACGTGATATCCGAGCAAAATTATCCGGCAATGAGCAAGATTTAAAATCTCAAGCAACCGCATTAGAGTTAACGAACGGCTTACTTAGTTATTCTGAGCGTGGGCAAGATTACGTTGATGACCTTCAGGCAATGATTAAGCATAACGCTGAGTTTTGGACGGACAAATAATGGTTACTATTCGTCGTATAGGCTTGGCCGCCGCGTTATGCGCTTCCATTTTGGCACTACCAGCACATGCTCAGCAGTATCGTTTTAATTATTCTAAGCTTTATACTCAGATGAAGAATAACCTTGAAGAAGGCCATCCCGATGTAAAAGTCGCGTTCTTTTTTCAAGAGCACCAAACTTCACGCTTATGTAAAATTGATAAAGCCTGGATGGAAAAAGACAAACATTATGAAGAGTTTGTTATTCCGCCATCTCAAGAACTTATCGTTCCGCTTGATGATAACTTACGACAGGTTGGCCCTTTAGTTTACGTTAATGCTGAACAAGGTAAGACCTGTGACTTCTCGATGGTTGTGATGACTAAACAGCCCCTTTCCGGTGACGTTTCCTATCAAGATATTAAGCAACTATTGCCACAGATGAGCAAGATGCTCGATGATCTAGGTGGAATGTTTTCAAGTTGGTTCGCACCCAAAGTGATCGGTCTTACATTAGAGTTTGATGGGGTAAAACAGGGTATCATTCAAACCACTAAAGGTAATACGTTCCCAATTGATGACGGTAAAGCGAAAGTAAGATTAGCTGATCTTTCTGAAGGTGAATCGTTATTATTACCACAAGCTACTTTCAGAGCATTACCTTTACTTGAAAAATAATCAGTATTATTGAAAGTAAAAGAGCCGAACAATGTCGAATTGTTCGGCTCTTTTTTATTGAGATGAACCTGATTAAATATTCGTTACATCCAGTTGTAAGCTAGGATCAAACTCAATGGCATCTTCTGATGGCACAGAGCTTTCAGGTAATGTTTCTTTATCAAAGCCAATATCACCACCATTGATAACACCTGAGTCACGATTGATCGATTTAAAATCAAACAAATTATAATCGGCTAAGTGACTAGGTACTACGTTTTGAACTGCTTTGAACATTGTCTCAATACGCCCAGGGAAGCGCTTATCCCATTCGTTAAGCATTTGCTTAATGTTTTGACGCTGCAAGTTAGGTTGTGAGCCACATAAATTACAAGGAATAATAGGGTAGTCACGCAAGGCAGAAAACTTAATAATGTCTTTCTCTCGGCAATAAGCAAGAGGGCGGATTACCACGTGCTCACCGTTATCGGATACCAATTTAGGTGGCATTGCTTTCATTTTTCCGCCATGGAACATATTTAAAAATAATGTTTCCAAGATATCGTCACGATGATGTCCAAGGGCAATTTTGGTTGCACCAATCTCATTAGCAGTGCGGTATAAAATTCCACGGCGTAAACGAGAACAAAGAGAGCAAGTCGTTTTACCTTCAGGGATCTTATCTTGAACGATAGAATAAGTATCTTCTTCAACGATCTTATATTCGATACCTAATGACTCAAGGTAAGCCGGTAGAATATGATCAGGAAAACCTGGTTGCTTTTGGTCTAAATTGACAGCGACAAGCTCAAAATTGACAGGGGCACTTTTTTGTAAGCTCATCAAAATATCTAACATAGTAAAGCTATCTTTACCGCCAGAGAGACATACCATGATACGATCGCCATCTTCAATCATATTAAAGTCAGCAATAGCTTGACCTGTATTACGACGAATACGCTTTTGTAGTTTGTTGAAATTATACTGCTCAGCTTTATTTTTTGCTTTTTGCTCAAGTTCTTCAACAGTATTTTGATCTGAATTCATGGTGATTTGCCTTAACTGGTCTCAAGCGGTGCTTGATGATGTTGCTGGATGCCGCTGTTTTGAGTCCAACGGTACTGCATAAATAAAGGCCGTATCATACCCAGAAATGACAAAAGAGCAACACTCGGAAGGGTTGCTCTTTGTATTTGGCGCTTTAATTGATTTACATATTTTCGTTATGAATTAGGATCTAAAGGGCTAATAAAACCTTCAGGCTTAAGTGCTAATACATCACAATTTATTTTATCAATAACATTTTCAGCGGTATTACCAATGAAAACAGCGGAAAGCCCAGTTCTGCCTGTCGTTCCTAAAATAACTAGCCCCGCATCAATTTCTTTCGCTGTTTTAGGGATAACATCTTCCGGAAGACCTTCAATCACTCTGGTATGTTCTTCATCGATACCATACTTTTGACGCAAAGCTTTCATCGCTGTTAAGTGAAAACCACGGACGGCATCGGAATAAGACGTAGGATCGAATTCAGGAAGCTCAACGGTAATATTAGCTGGAGTTACCGGGTATGAATTAACTAAAAACAGCTCCGCATTGAGTTGTTTAGAGAATTTAAGCCCTTGATTTACCATACTTTCATTGAGTGCAGTATGCGTTGTATTTTCAGAGCCTACGTGTACAGAAGCAATAATGTTGCCATTCACGGGCCAATCATGATTTTTAACGAGTAAAACAGGGCATGGACATTTGCGTAGTAAATGCCAATCAGTTGGAGTAAAAAACACTGATTCAAGTGCATCATGCTTACGAGTCGCTTTTAAGACGATATCATGATCACCAGAAAATACTTCTCCAATAATGGCTTCATAAGGACGATGATGCCAAACGACTTTAATGTTGAATTCTACCCCATTATTCAAATAAGGTTGAGCGACTTCTTTCATCCATTCTTCACGCTGTTGAATAACACCACGCCTCATTGCATCCCTTTCTTCTGAAGACAACATAGAGGTCATGTCATATGAAAAATCATAGATAGATAGAAAGAATGTAATGGGGGCGGGATCAGGGAGGTCTTGGACAATTTGAAAAGCACGCGCGAGAGCCGATTGTTCGACATTGTTAACATCAGCAACGACTAAAATATTCTTATATGAGTTCATAATAAGCACTCCCTTTCTTCACTCAAGTGACCGACAAATAATGTTGATCAAAATATACCAAGGGGACGACATGCCTAGATTCATACATGATTCTTACAGCAAAGGAATCCGTTGGTACTGTTATTACTTTAGCTGAAATTTATAACCGAGATTCCGCAGCCAATTTAGGAATAAACTGCTTCATACAGAACACCAAGAAGCTTAAGCAGCCGAGTCTGATGCTCTTGAACACCCGTTATGAAGCTTTGGCCGCCAAATTCGAGTGTGTCGATACCTTCGAATTTTAAGAATACCCAACGTGCCGTCGGTTTAGTTGTCGTCTTGTTCTTTACCATGCTAGGAAAGAATTCCTCGGTCTTAGTGAGACTCTCTCGGATTTTGTGCTCTAAGCTTGCGTAGACGAGTAGGCTCAGCGTCATGATCATCAGTAGTGCCTCGATTCGCTGAGGTTTCTTCAGGAAAATTGATGATGTTAAGAACTCAGGGCTTTTCAAAAAGCGAAAGCCGCGCTCGACCTTTTGCTGAGACTTGTAATGTTCAAGCAATGCAACCATTGTTAGGTCGGTGTTGTCAGTATCGTTGGTGGCGAGAATAAACATACCTACTTTAAGCTTGGCCAGTTTCACCTTTTCTAGATCGGTATAAGGCGTAGCATCTATCAAATAGTGGTATCCCGTCGGCTTTTCATCTTTCTTCGGCCGACCACGACCTGAATAAATTGGCTCTTTAACGATGGTTGATTGCGCGAAGCCAAGCAAATGACACTGGTTGGCGAAGTCGCTCATTGCTTGCTCGGCATCCACTGCGCAAGCAAACTGCTTTTTCTTTAGTTGTCCCAGCGCTTTCAGCTCTTTGGTGATATTTTTGTCTAAGTTCTTATAAAACGTTACCTGTTCTCGCTTGGTTGCTTGTTCACTATGAATCAACAGCCACTTCTGAGATACCGAGCCATAATCAGCGTCAATCCAACAACCCGAGTAGCCATTGCCGATATGGCTCAGCTGCTCTGGCTCAAGGTTCATTAAGGCCTCTTTGGCTGATTTAATGGTCATTGGAACACGCGTAATAAACTTCTGTTGTTGCTCATCCAGTGAACGAATGCTCTCTTCGGTGTATAAAGCGGCATCGGCGATGAAGTAGCGACTGTTTTGAGCTGCCTTCAGGCAATGAATATGCCGTTTAGTGACTTCTGAGAATGCCTTAGCATCATTGGTGTTACCACTAAGCGCTTGCATGTAAACAGGCAGGCCAGCTTGATTTTCGCAAATCAACTCAAGGACCACTTGATTTAGCTCTGGACGGTGGTCTCGGCTGTAGCCTTTTACCAGCTTGATGGCATTAAGATCTTCGTCCTGGGCGTATTCACCATCGACATGGAAGCTAGTGATATCAAGGTGTACAGAGTCTGTTTTAAGTCCTAGCTTATCAACGACATGCTCTGCAATCGCTTGATAAAGTGCGGAGACATCTGCTTCATATAAAGCATCTAACGTGCGTCCGAGTACATCGTCCGTTAAATGGTGAGCTTCAATATCTTTAGCAAGCAACTTGGCAACAGGCTTCGTCTCGAAGAAGTCAGAAAACATATGCAGCGTTCTGCTGTGAAAGCCAAGACCATTGAGAATCATCGCCAAGACCGCATCGCCATGTGAAACGTTATGATCCGAGTACTTGGGAATGATGCGATCAATAATACCAGGTAAACCGATTTCATGGCAGAAAGCAGCGATCAGCCCTAAGTGATCTAGGCGTTTAATGACAGGTTGAGCAGCAGACATAATAAAGTGACCGTTAAATAACAGTAATAGATCAAAACTGGGGATCGCGGTCAAGAGGTCTGTCGCACTAACATTTGTAAACGATCACTGGATCACATTGTTTTAATTCTGAAATTGGCTGCGGAATGACGGTTATAAGAATTATTAGTGACAGAAGCTTGATTTTAGAAAGAAAAAAGCCGCTAAGTAAAATACTGAGCGGCTTTATTAACTATATGGGATTTTCTTTTTATTCGTCAGAGAAGCCCGCTAACAATTGCAGCGCATCATGATCGATAATCGTAATGTACTTGCCTTTAACACTCAATATATTGCTCTTCTGGAAACGACCAAGAAGACGACTGATCGTTTCGACGGTTAAACCAAGATAATTACCAATATCACCACGAGTCATCGTTAATCGGAATTCACGAGGGGAGAAGCCACGTTGTGAGAATCGGGTCGATAAACTATATAGGAATGCAGCCAAACGTTCTTCCGCATTCTTTTTAGACAAGAGCAAGATCATGTCTTGATCGCCTTTGATTTCATTACTCATTAAACGCATGATTTGCTGGCGTAATTTAGGCATTTGTCCAGACAGTTCATCCAACGTTTCGTATGGAATCTCACAAACCATCGACGTTTCAAGAGCTTGTGCAAAACTAGGGTGAGCATTGTTATTAATCGCATCAAAGCCAATAAGATCACCCGCTAGATGAAATGCGGTGATTTGTTCGTCACCTTGCTCTGTTATGGTGTAACTTTTTATCGTACCGGAACGAATGGCATAAAGTGATTTTAGCTCATCGCCAGCTTTAAAAATCTCTTGTCCTTTCTGGACAGGTTTTTTACGCTCAATAATTTCATCAAGTTGATCCAGTTCCGAATCATTCAGTGTAAACGGAATGCATAATTGACTGATGCTGCAATCCTGGCAGTGAATTGCACAACCACCAGATTGGACTCGTTTCGTTTTTGCGTTATCTGAAATCATAAAATACCGAGCAGTTTTAATTGATATACATCAAGATTTTAGCATCTCATACCACTAAAGGACAGCAGAAAATTATTTGATAGAGCAGTTATGTCAGACTAAACGGACAACCCCTTGATACAATTGGAATAAGGCATAGGCCAATAAAACACTTGCACCAACGCGTCTGAATAATAAGGATTTAGCCACTTGGTTTAATTTTGCCGCGCTCACACCAACAGCTAACATTAGAGGCAAAGTACCAAGACCAAAGGCCAGCATTATTAACCCTCCATTAATAAAATCACCTGCAGCAGCTGACCAAGTAAGCATTGAATAGACTAATCCACATGGGATCCAGCCCCAAACAAAACCAAATGGTATGGCATAAAGAGGATGTTTAACGGGTAATAATTTTTGTCCTAATGGTGAAATATATTTCCATATGCCTTGGCCCGCTTTTTCAAACCATAAAAGAGCATTCCACCATTGGCCTATGTATAAAGCCAGCAAAAGCATAAAAACAGCGGATAAAAGCTTCAACCAGTTAAGTGGTTCATTAATACCAGAGTAAGTTGAAATGGTTGAAATAGAACCGCCGATAATTGCTCCAACTAAAGTATAGCTGAGTAAGCGGCCTATATTATAACAAAGAGGGTTTAACCATTGACGACTTGAGGAAACTTGCCCCAAATTCATGAGTGAGGCAATACCACCACACATTCCCATACAATGGCCAGCACCGAGTAAACCGATAAAAAAAGCGGCGATTAAGTCAGAGTTCATAGCTTTTTATCTTTGTGTTCAACAGAAGCTGGCTTAGCTTCATCGCTATCATCAAATAAAATACTATGGCCTTGTCGGTCGAGATCATCAAATTGGTCGGTTTTTACTGCCCATATAAATAAAGCAACAGCAAGACAGACAAAAATGATGGCGATCGGAATTAATAAATACAAACTTGCCATTATTGTAATAACCTTATTTCAATAGCCGAAGAGAGTTTGTCACGACTATGATTGAGCTAGCAGACATACCAATTACAGCAAAATAAGGAGCAACGAATCCCATCACAGCAAGAGGTAAAATCAGAACATTATACCCTAAAGCCCAAGCTAAATTTTGTCGGATAATACCACGAGTTTTAATGGCTAGCTCTCGAGCTTCAAGAACTTTATTCAATTTATCACCTAGAAGAACCATATCCGCAGAAGCTTTAGCAACATCCGAACCACCGCCCATCGCAACAGAAAGGTGTGCACCGGCAAGCGTTGGAGCATCATTAATACCATCACCGACCATCAATGTAACCTTATGTTTATTCAGTGCTTGTAGGAAAGATAATTTATCTTCTGGCTTGGCTGAACATTGATACTGAGCAATACCAAGGGTTGATGCCACTCTTTTGGTATTCACTTCAGAATCGCCCGTTAAAAGGGTAATATCAATATTCGCTTCTTGTAATTTTTTGATAAATCTCAAACTTTCTTTACGAATAGGATCCGTGTATTCAAAACGAGCGATTAGTCGTTGATCGCATGATAAATAAATTGAGGAAGCTTGAGGTGCTATCGATTTCGCATCATCACGGTTTAAAGCAAATGATAAAGTGCCAATGCGCCAAGTATGTCCGGAATATTCAGCATATACACCGGAACCAATGATATTAGAAACATTTTCCATTTTAATATTTTCAGATGAAAATTGCTGGAAAGCTTTAGATATCGGGTGATTAGCGTGTTGCTCTAAACTTGCAGCGATAACGAGCGCTTGTGAGGTGGTATATTGATTGTCGAGTATTTCAGTATCACTAATTTCAATATTCCCTTCAGTTAACGTTCCCGTTTTATCTAACACAATATGATTAACTTGGCATAACGTCTCAAACACGTGTCCTTTGCGTAATAAAATACCTAGACTGCCTAGTTTTGAAGTCGAACAAGTCACAGCGGTTGGAGTGGCAAGCGATAGGGCACATGGACACGTCGCCACTAAAACCGAAAGCATAATCCAAAAGGCTGAATCTGGTTGATGTTGATGCCAATAAAACCAAGTAGCACCAGCAATAATTAAAATAATAGCAACAAAGTACTTAGCGACATGATCCGCTATTTCCGCAATTTTGGGCTTAGATAGTTGAGCTTCATCTTGCAGTCGAACGATATTTGAAATGGCTGAGTCGGCTTTATGGCATGTCACTCGTAATTCAAAAGACTCACCAACATTCATCGTACCAGCGTATACAAAATCCTCTAGGTTCTTTAGTACAGGAATGGATTCTCCGGTTAACATAGATTCATCCACCTGGGTAGTTCCGATGATAATTTGGCCATCAGCTGGGATATGTTCACCTGGTAAGACTCGAATACAATCTCCAACGACTAAACTACGAACCGGAACTTGTGTACCATCAAGTTTTCTCGCCATAGCAGGAACCAATTTCAATAAGTTCGCACTAGCGGTAGCCGCTTTACGACGGGCCCGCATTTCTAAAAAACGTCCAACTAAGAGAAAGAAGGTAAACATTGAAATAGATTCAAAAAACACTTCACCTTTTCCCGCTACCGTTGCCCATAAACTTGAGACATAAGCAAAAATGAGCGCGATAGAAACAGGCACATCCATACCTAAGGTTCTTGCTTTCAAGCTACGCCAAGCATTGATATAGAAAGGCTGAGCAGAATAGAGTAGAACAGGAGTAGCAAATATCAAACTCACTAGACGTAAGTATTGTTTAAACTCGCTATCTAAATCAGAAAAGACTTCAAAATATAAAGCAATAGCAAGCATCATGACTTGCATAGTAGCTAGACCTGCCACCCCTAAACGATAGAGGTACTGCTTCATCATTTGATGATAACTTTCTTCTTGCTTATTAGGCTCAAAAGGGGCCGCTTTATAACCAAGTTGATGAATGTTTTTTAATAGCTCACTTAGATGAACCTTGTCGTTGTCCCAACGTAAAATAGCCCGGTGAGTCGTGATGTTGGCCCGAATAAGAATCACACCAGTACAAGCCATAAGTTGCTTTTCTATCAGCCAAGCACAAGCTGCACAAGAAACACCCTCAAGTGACAATGTCACCTCTCGATGTTGCTCATTTTGTCGAACAAATTCTCTTTGAACATCTTCATTATCATAATGGATCAGTTTTTGTAACTGCTCGGGAACAAGTTCAGCTTTTTCTGCTTGGCTAGTGCGATATTGATAATAAGAAACAAGACCACTCTCTACAATGGTTTGAGCCACTGACTGACAACCAGGGCAACACATTGGACGAGAAAGGCCGAGTATTTCGACATTTAAATTAGTCTCAGGAGGGACGCTATCACCACAGTGATAACATTCTTGCTGCGTCGATAGATCAGACATATTTACGCCTTAATCAAGTAAAACGGTTGGAGTTTTAGTCGGAAAAGTCACTTTTCCTTGAATAATCCATTCTTGATTATGTGGTTCTAGTTTTATAAACCAAGGGCCTTGTAACGGTGTATCTAGGTTAAGACGATAGTTACCATTGGCATCAGAACTCAGCGTTTTTTCAAAATCTCGATCCGGGAGAGTCCGGTGAGTAAACTTCACTTTTAGCGCAGGATAAAGTGGTAATTTTCCTTTATCCAATTTAAAAGTTATACCTTCAGGTGTCGAGACAACACTAGCATTAAGCTTAAAGCCTTTGGCGACGTGTATCTTAGTCAAGTCAACATTGATACCTTTACCTTCTTGATAGTAATTTTCTGAAACCAGATCAACACTATTTTTAGTAAATAGCCCAAGTGTCACAAAGCTACCAACCACAGCACACATAGGAAGGAAAATTAGAAACCAAGGCCAAAATTGTTTATACCAGGGCTTTTGCATAGTGTTCTCACAAATAAAACGAAATAGATATAAGAAAAAACAGCCCCATTTAGGGGCTGTTAAACCACTTATTATTATTATTTAGCCGATTCAGGCTGATTTGGATTGCTTAAACTCCAAACATAAGCCGCGACAAGGTGGACTTTATCTTCACCTAAGATATTTCCCCAAGCTGGCATTACGCCTTGACGACCATAAGTGACAGTCTCTGTTACGTCTGCTCGAGAATCACCAAATAACCAATCTTTATCAGTCAGATCTGGTGCACCAAACGCAGGGTTGCCTTTACCATCAGTACCATGACAGGCAGCACAAGCCGCAAAGCGAACTTTACCAGCAGCGGCTTCACGTGAGTTAACTTTACGCCCAGATAGACTCAAGACATAGCTGACAACTTCACGAACACCATCTTCACCAAATGTTTCACCCCAAGCAGGCATCGCTCCGACACGACCTTGACGGATAGTCGTCAAGATGGCTTCAGGCTCACCACCATATAACCAAGCATGGTCAGTTAAATTAGGGAAACCTTTTTGGCCTCGAGCATCCGATCCATGACACTGAGAACAGTTTTGCAGAAATAAATTCTGACCGACACGTAAGGCATCAGGATCGGCAGCAATCTCAGGCAAGCTTCTATATGCTGAACCATCATCGCTATAAGCAAGTTGTTTAAATGATTCACCGTAAAATTTATCAGCATCATCTAACTCTTTTGCATATTGATCCAATTGCTTATTTTCTTGCGCAGATTTAATCGACGCTTTCATTTCTTCAACCGATTTCACTTGCTGCGCTGAACTTGTCCAACCTAATAGGCCAGGGTAGTTTCCAAGACCTGGGAACAAAGCTAAGTAGATAGCTGCGAAAATAAACGTTGAGAAAAATAAATAGGTCCACCATTTAGGAAGTGGGTTGTTGAGCTCACGAATACCATCGTATTCATGCCCCATATCCGCACCTTCTTCTACACCCATCTTATCTTTCAAGCACCAGATCAAGATGGCAGCAATACCAAGGATAGTTCCTATTGTAATAACGGTAATCCAAACACTCCAGAATGTAGTCATTACTGCATTCCTCCCTGTTTTTTATCTGATTCAGCTGGTTCATCATCAAAAATGATATTTGCCGCTTCATCAAAACGTGACTGGCGACTTTTACTTCCGTAAGCCCACCACACAACGCCACAAAAGCTGATGAATAAAACAAGAGTCCAGATACTATGAATTGTTACGATATCCATATCACTCTCCTCATTTCATTGCATGGCCAAGAGATTGTAGATAAGCAACCAAAGCGTCTAGCTCAGTTTTACCTTCAACATCTTTCTTAGCATTAGCAATCTGTTCATCAGTGTAAGGCACGCCAAAATCATCACGGAATATTCTAAGCTTCTGCTCGGTATATTCACCAGTTAACTTATTTTCCGCCAACCACGGGTAACCAGGCATGATAGATTCAGGAACAACTTCACGTGGATCAATTAAATGAACACGATGCCATTCATCAGAATAACGTCCACCTACACGAGCTAGATCAGGGCCTGTACGCTTAGAACCCCATAGAAACGGATGTTCCCATACTGATTCACCTGCAACAGAGTAATGGCCATAACGCTCTGTTTCAGAACGGAATGGACGAATCATTTGGCTGTGGCAAACACTACAACCTTCGCGGATGTAGATATCACGACCTTCCATTTGGAGTGCTGTATAAGGTTTTAAATCCTCAACAGGTTCTGTTGTCTGCTTTTGGAAAATTAGTGGCGTGATCTCAACCAATGCCCCTAAGCTGATACCGAAAACCATTAAAATTGCCAATAGACCGACGTTCTTTTCGACTATTGAATGGCGATTCTTATTCGAACTCATATTCATAGCCTCCTATAAAGCCGGTTGAGGAATAGCTTTCAAGCTTTCCTTTGGCGCAGAAATCGTTTTGTACGTGTTATAAGCCATCAACAACATACCAGACACAATGATCACACCACCAATAAAGCGAACTAGGTAGAATGGGTGAGATGCTTCAACCGTTTCAACAAAGCTATAAGTTAATGTGCCATCAGCATTCACTGCACGCCACATCAAACCTTGCATCACACCTGAAATCCACATAGCAACGATGTACAGTACAGTACCGATAGTCGCAAGCCAGAAGTGAACATTGATCAGTTTGATAGAGTACATACGCTCTTGACCAAACAGCTTAGGAATTAGATGGTATAGTGAACCAATAGTCACCATTGCAACCCAGCCTAACGCACCAGAATGCACATGGCCAATGGTCCAGTCAGTGTAATGAGAGAGGGCATTTACTGTCTTAATAGCCATCATTGGACCTTCAAAGGTAGACATACCATAGAAAGACAGTGAAACAATCAAGAAACGCAGAATTGGATCGTAACGCAGTTTATGCCAAGCGCCAGATAGAGTCATAATACCGTTGATCATACCGCCCCAAGAAGGAACGAATAAGATCACAGACATCACCATCCCTAATGACTGAGTCCAATCAGGAAGAGCCGTATAATGAAGGTGGTGAGGACCAGCCCAAATATAAAGAGAGATTAACCCCCAGAAATGGACTATAGATAGACGATAAGAGTAAACAGGACGTTCTGCTTGCTTTGGTACAAAGTAATACATCATACCTAGGAAGCCTGCCGTTAATAGGAAGCCTACCGCATTATGTCCATACCACCATTGAATCATGGCATCGACAGCGCCAGAATAAATGGAATATGACTTACCAAAAGAAACGGGAATCGCCATACTGTTTACAATATGTAAAACGGCAACCGTTAATATGAAACCACCAAAGAACCAGTTAGCCACATAAATATGTGAGGTTTTTCTCTTAATCAAGGTTCCAAAGAACACCACCGCATAAGCAACCCAAACCACCGCAATTGCAATGTCGATAGGCCATTCTAATTCGGCATATTCTTTACTTGTTGTATAGCCCAAAGGTAAAGAGATAACAGCGGATAATATAATTGCCTGCCATCCCCAGAATGTGAACGGGACTAATAAACCACCAAATAAACGTGTTTTACAGGTTCTTTGTACAACATAATATGATGACGCGAATAGGGCACTTGTACCAAACGCAAAGATCACGGCATTTGTATGTAATGGACGTAAACGGCTGTACGTCAACCACGGCGTATCAAAGTTAAGCTGTGGCCAGACTAATTGAGCAGCAATTAAAACCCCCACGCTCATACCAACAATCCCCCAAAGTATGGTAACTAAGGCAAATTGACGTACGACCGTGTAGTTATAATTATGCTCAAGCTGATGTTCTTGGCTCATCTTGAATGCTTCCAATATTATAATTAACTACATAGCATCAACACAAAAATAGTGTTGTAATGTTACCCAAACGCACGTATCGGTATGAGAATCACCCGATAGGAATAGTTTTCAATCAAAGTAACATTTTCGTTGCCTACTATACCTGACATACCAATAGGTTATATAGGTAAATTCGTAAAAGTTTGAAGTAAGTTACATAGGATAAAAAGCGCAATGGCGGCAGAAAAACTCACTAAAGCGAGACTTGTACAAATACTCATCATATTCATCATTTTGGCTAGTGCATTTACATGGCGAACATATCATCACCAACCCGTTAAAAAGTCAGAAGATATATGTCACTTAGACAGGTCATGTTCATTGAATCTTGAAGGTATAACACTGTCTATAAATTTCAAAAAAATCGATAAAGAACAAGTTGAAATATCAATTCAAGCAATTGAAAATAAAAACAAAAGTAAAATAATGGCTCTTTCTGTAAGCTCAAATGTACTCACAGAAAATACTCACCACATTCAAAATGAAACATTCAGATTAAACGTCCGCGCGGCATTAAACAATTCACGTTGGTCAATCGAAACTCAAGATGGAAAACAGCATTGGTTTACTTTAAAAGAGTAAGAATCATCGAAGTTAAAAAGATTGTTGCCAAATGTAAATATTTAGTTATAAGCACTCCATAAAGTACTCACAAGGAAGCGATTCAAACCTCAAAGTCACATAAACCAAAACATCAAAATAAGATGGGGAATAACACCCAGAAAGAATAAGAATCCACATATGACACAATCACATTTAACATAATATACGTAATGCGCACTTAAATTAGGGTGATAATGAAACCATTACGCCCAGCTTTCAGCATAAAAACATAATAAAACTCACTATACTTATCTTCTAGTCACGCATACTCACCGTTAACCGTAACAACTTCTCAGGTGTGTCATACTTTATTTTTTTGTTCTTATATGGAGTTAATGATTTCGCTGCCACTTTACATAGTTGACTATCACCCGTTGTCCTAACACGTTTCAACTTAGCGTAGTCATGATCGATGTGATTCATCGTTAGCATCATTCGGCATTCACCTTTTAAGTTATTTGATGATTTGTCGACCACTTTCATGATCTTTTTCTTATAAAACTTTGCTACTTGGTATCTTTGGCTATCATCATAACTAAAAGCTGCCGAGCTTATAGCCACTAGACATAAAAATAATAACTTCAAGCTCTTAACCTTCTGTCAATTGAGAGCTTTCTATTTTCACAGTATCAACTTCTTCATCAAGTCTACTTACTCTGTTAGTTATGGTAACCTCAATGTTGGGAATAAATTACAGAAAATTCATCTTGCTGCGATAAATAAGTCGCCTCAAGCAGGAACTTATCAACCAAAATAGGTTCTGATTAAACTAGAATCGAAATTTTTAAACTGACTATTTACTGGGAAACTTATGAAAAAGCTTATTTTACCTTTTGCATTAGCCGTCGTATCTCAAAGTGCTTCATCTGCTAATACAACGACATTCACACCAGAACAAGAAGCAAAAATCGGTGAAATTGCAGCTCAATACTTAGTTGACCATCCTGAATTCTTAATTCAAGCAAGCCAAAAACTCCAGCAAAAACAACTAGAAGAACAAGCCAACGCGCAAAAATCAGCAGTACTCTCCAATAAAGAAAAATTACTGAATGATGCATCTACCCCTTTTACTGGACCTAAAACAGCTAAAGTTAATGTTATTGAATTTTTTGATTATCAATGCGTGTATTGCTATCGAATTTCTTCAACCATTGAATCTTTACAGAAACAGTATCCTGAGGTTCGCTTTATTTTCAAAGAAACCCCTATTTTTGGTAGCCGTTGGGAACCATCAAAATATGCAGCTCAAATGGGATTAGAAGTCTTTGCCCAGAAAGGTTCAAAAGCTTATGAGCAATATCACAACGGTATTTATGCGACCGGTTTGAACGAAGGTAAATTAACCAAGACGGCGGTAGACACTCAAGCTAAGAAAGCAGGTGTGGCATTAGAACAGTTCAAACCAACTGAAAATTATCAAAAGAATTTACAACTATTCTCCCAACTAGGTTTTAAAGGCACCCCAGCTTTAGTTGTTCTTCCAACTGAAGGTGCAACTACGGAAAATACATACGTAATTAATGGTGCAGATGTTGCCACGTTAAATAACGCCATAAAGACTTTAACTAGCAAATAATCTAACCATCAACAAAACAACTTTATAATAGCGAGCATTTTTATACTCGCTATTTTTTTATCACAAAAAAGTGACACCGTAACCACGAAAAGGCATTCACAATTATAAGAAGTACCAACCTTAGATAAAAACAAACCTAGGAAAAGGTGTAATAAAAGAACAAAACCAAAACAAGACCCACCACTTGCACATGTACTTATATTTCAGTTTGTGGATAAGTTGTGATTATATGTCGTAAATTATAAAGCTTTTATTTGGATTTAAATATATCTCTTTTATTTCAATTGGTTGTTGGTTGGGCGCATTTTTCCAGTTAGTTACAGCGTATCGTTTTGAGGCAATTAAAATGAGCAAAAAAAAGCCCACCATCTCTGGTGGCTCTTTGAGCTGCTTTGCTATTTCAGTATTTAGTCATCAATGAGAAGGTCGTCAGAATCACCGTCATCATCATATGAAGAAGATGTTCCAGATTTCACTGTGCTGCATAACGTATAAGTTCTTTTACGTTGTGTTTTACTTAAATATTTCTTCCAGCACTGAGCGTATTTATTTATCACGCCCTCGCCCCCTTCTTGAAATGCAGTAATAAATTCCTGCTCATCATTATCTTCAGGAGTTAGGTTGCCTTCAAATAGCCCTTGCATGGCTCTACCATAGTTTTCAAGGATCTGAGCTTCACTAATAGTAAATTCACCAGAGCGGCTAAAGCCCCTAGCGAAGTGTTTATTATCAAAAAACTTTCCTAGATTTCTCATGTTTTAACTCTTTTACTGTGGTACTTGTATTTGTGCGAAAATAGGTGTTTATTGTCTATCTGTACAACAAAAGATTTTGTTCAGTTTAATGAAAAATTTTTATCATTTTGCGGTATTCTTGACTTTATCTTAGTCAAAGAATCAGACTTTTTTCAAATCCTTTGAGGTGAACTTTGGATACAGAGCTATTAAGGACATTTTTAGAAGTAGGAAAGACACGCCATTTTGGTCGAGCAGCCGAAAGCTTGTACCTTACGCAGTCAGCTGTAAGCTTTCGAATCCGACAGTTAGAGTCTCAGTTAGGCAGTCCTCTTTTTTCTCGACAGCGTGGTAACGTACATCTGACACCGGCTGGTGAGAGATTATTGCCTTATGCTGAATCTATTTTGCAAACATGGGGACGAGCTCGACAAGATGTTTCTCTCAGCGAAAGCTATATGGAGCAAATCTCATTAGGGGCCTCTTCTAGTGTTTGGGAACTAAGCGGCATTTCAGACTGGATCAATGCCAGCCATCAAGCTCTCCCTGAAATTGCTTTTAGAATGGAATCGGTTAGCCGACAAGATATAGTAAGGGCCTTATTAGAAAAAAGTATCGACATGGCACTTCTCGGTGACCCACCTAAAGTGGAAGGCTTTAAGCTTAAGCAAGTCGCTAATTTTGAATTTAAATTAATCTCAACTCTACCTGGCGTGAGTTTCAATGAATTGCCCCCCATTCCTTTAGCTTACTTGGATTGGGGGACGCGTTTTTCCATCGAACATGCACGGATTACAGAGTTACAACGAACTCCACTACTTCATGCATCCTCGAGTAATGTTGTGGTGAATTTTTTAATTGCAAATACAGGCATGGCCTACTTACCTGAACCTGTTGTCTCTAAGAGCCTTGATAGTGGCAAATTATTTGTCGTTGAAGATGCTCCAGTGATGGAACAGTCTCTGTACTTATGCTGGAACGAAGATAATGAAAAAGTAGAACACATTAATCAATTAGCGAATGTTCCATTTGAATTAAGAACGCCATCCGACGATTAGTAACTTTCATGCTGACATCAAAAAAACTTCGTTTTACTGTCACATTGTTATTTCATAATCTCTATATTGTCTGAGAATAATTCAGACGTTTTGATAGTTGGATAGGAACATGAGCAACTGGGATAAGTGGTTAGGTAATGATACTTCTCGTTTAGTGGGCAAAAAACACAAACGAGGTTTTGATGATTATGATGGTGAGCTAATTGAAAAAAGCAAATCAAAGCGCAAATCTCATAGAGATAAGCATAATCCGAGATCAGAGGACTTCGAAGACCGTTTGTACTAAATGATTGAGAGGGCTTTTTTGCCCTCTTTAAATTTCATCAAAATATTAAGTTATAGTGCGTTAATTTACACAAGAGGAAGATTTACCCCTCTTTCTTTTCCTTCCTGATCTTTTGTGACACTATTCTTATCGCTTCTGCCGTACTAATACCTTGTTCCATTAACTTTTGAATTTCTTCTACTGCAGCTTGTTGCTCAGCGTGGCTAAGCGTAGGGATATCATCAAACATAATACTCTCTTATTTATTCCGAAATATCGAAGGCTTTGTTCAGAATCTGTTTATCTTCAATTGTTATCGCACCTTGCCAGCGTTTATGAATAATAGACACACCTAGTAAGTAACGATCAGCAGGAAGCTTAGTCTCTGGAACTTGAGTGGGATAATCTGATTCATACTCTTTATTCCAAACTTCTTTATAATCGCCGTCAACATTACCATAAAGTGCGACATCCATCACTGGTAAAGGACAAAAACGGTTTAATAATGCCGTTTTATCGACTACCCACTCTTCTTTCGAACTCCACCTAACTGTTTGCTTATGATTCGGATGAGCTAATAAAATCCAACTCTCCCATTCCTTTCCTTGCTCAGTACTGATCCTTATCTTATAGAGTCCGGTATCCAATTGAGCATTCAAATCAACTCTTTGGCTGTATTTCCAATGTTGATTATCAATTTTTTCAGGTGTGTTCACGTTAGACATAACCACTTGATCTGGCCATTTGGTGAACGTGATTTGTTTTAATTCTACGTCTGATTGAGCATCGATCTTTAAACGATAACTTAATCGCCCAGGGCTTTGTATTGCCTGCCTTTGGATCGCGAGTTTATCCAACCATTTTGGAAGTTTTGAGTTATCAAAAGATCGGCCACAATCTTTATCTAATGCCTTTAATAACAATTGGTCTAGATGACTTCTGATAGGAGCTTCTGGCTCTTTTTGCCATGTTTGGATCATCGCATCAAAGCTTTCTTCTAGATTCCCTTCTAATAAAAACTGATGGGCATTGGTGAGCGATGTTTGCTCTAGAAACCAGTTATTTACTGCCCAACTAGGGGCAGTAATAAGTGACAGTGCAACTAATGAATATCTGAGCTTCAAAGTTTCAACTCAGCTTCTTAAGCTTTCATCTTATAGCCAACACCACGTAGTGTTTCTATTTTGATGCTTGGGATCTTTTGTCTAAGTTGCAGAATATGCGTATCAACGGTACGAGTTGTTGGGAAATGGTTGTATCCCCAAACATGATCGAGTAGCTCATCGCGAGTAAATACGCGTCCCAAGTTACTTGCTAAAAATACCAGCAAATCAAACTCAGTACGCGTCATCACAATCATTTCTTCGCCAAATTTAACTTCACGCGTTGTTTTATCAATAAAAATTTCACCTACAGTGATGGTATTGGCATCTTCTTCAGCATCAGGAGAGCGAAGTTGAGCTCGAATACGAGCAAACAGTTCCGCTTCAGCAAATGGTTTAGTGAGATAATCACTTGCACCAGCATCAAGACCTGACACTTTGTCTTTAACTGAAACTAACGCTGTTAATAAAATAACAGGCACAGATTTAATGTTCTTCCAATCATTTAAGAAAGTTACTGAGTCACCATCGGGTAATTGACGGTCTAAAATAACTAAATCTGCTTTACCCCAAACGGATGCAACATCAGCTGCACGCTCAACATGCAAACACTCATAACCAGCTTGCTCTAAACTAACCAATAGGCCATCAGCAAGATTGCGATCATCTTCAACGAGTAGCAGTGTCTGTTTCACAGGGAATCTCCAATTTAAATGTTGTTGGCGGGCCACTTAAGCTCATAGAGCCGCCCATTCGTGCCACCATTGATTCAACGATGGTTAGCCCTAAGCCTAATCCGCTTTTACTCACGAATGGTTTACGTAATTTGGCCCAATCCTTTTTAGTCAGTTGGCCTTGATCTATTATTTCAAGAACCAGCTTATTTGAATATATTGTTGCCTTTAGCTTTACAGGGTCCACACCATATTTACATGCATTTCTTACTAGATTATCGACACATGTTCCTAGCCAATAAATATTCACTTTGACGGCTAGATCTTGATTTAATTCAATGTCTATATCGAATTCGCCTTGCGTGTATCGATATTCTAACCATTCATCAACAGAGGGTATCCATTCTGTTGCTAACGCTTGTGTATCTGATTGTAAATAATCTTTACTTGCCTCTGCCAACTGCCTTAGTCGACGCGTGTCCTCACACAAACGTCTAAACTCATCATAAACCGTATCAGGTAAATGTTCGAATTCACGTCGAAACCCTTCTACTGTAAGAGATAAACTTGCAATTGGTGTTCTTAATTCATGCGTTAAAATTTGCAAAACTAACATTCGGCTACGCAATTCTTTTCGTTTATTTAACCAGCGGGAATATCCCCAGCCACAAATTAAAATAACGTTAACAATACCTAAAGCCAAGATACTATAAAATAATGCATCCGAGTTATTTCGAATATCCCAACATACATTGCCACTTTTAACGTAACAATGTTCACTTTGAGCGGCTGGTGTGGCTAATAATTCTGAGCGTTCTAATGTCTTGTCTAACGTATTTTGGTCAAATATATAATATTGCATACCTCGACGTAACCAGAATTCATTACCGGCAAGAATCGTCTCTGAGCCTGAAATTAACGCTGTAATTGAATCATAAGGCATTAATTGCAAACGACCTAATAAAGTATTCGCTTCAGCAATGGGTCTTTCTTTAACATGCATAAAAGGCAATAATTGTTTATAGCGATCTGGGTGGATTTCCGCGTAACGAGCCGCATAAGTACCACCACCTGGGTGAATTAAACCTGAGCGTATAAACCACTTTATTGGCAAATTAGTACCATTACAAAGTGCTCGTGAAAAGACCAAAGGCTCTGTAACTAGAGGACTTAATGGGTATTTCCCCTTACAGGTTGTCGCCAATTTATACAATCGCTGCATATCTTGTAACGGATACTTTGCTGTCTGAGGCAGTAATGAATCGGGTAATAATAAACTGGTTGGAAAATCAGTTTGAATCACACGTAAATCATAAACCGCTGTTGCCTTTGAATTATCAAATGACTCTTTAAATTGATCGATACGGTCTGGCAAAGTTGCAGCACTTGCTGTACCTGCTATTACCATTATCGATAAAATAAAAAATCGAGTGAATTTCAAAGGTTAACCATCCTATCATGCATATATCTGGGGCATATCATACTACACAAAAATCAACTTCTAGCCATCTGCCATGTCATTTTTAAGTCATTATTAACGTTTGATTAACTTCTCCCCCAATTTCTCTACATGCTTAAACTTTTTTCCTCTCATTTG